>CBDURK010000126.1:0-7981 GCA_965369645.1 uncultured bacterium
GGGTGAAAGCACCGATGATAAGCATAAGGATTGGATTGAAGTGATGTCGTACTCGAGTGGTGTTTCACAGTCGGGCTCAGGAGATCGAAGCACCGGTGGAGCGGCGACAGGGGGCAGATGCGATCACCAGGATTTTTCCATAGTTAAAGCTCTCGATAAAGCCTCGCCCACGCTCGATTTAAACTGTTGCGAAGGCAGGCACATCAAGAAAGTGGCGATCGAACTATGTCTCGCTACCGGCACCAAGCAAAAGTATATGGAATATATAATGGATGATGTTATAATTTCCTCTGTTGGTGTTGGCGGCGGCGGGGGTGGGCTTCCCACCGAATCGGTGACCTTTAACTATGGCAAAATTACTTGGAACTATATCCAGACAGACCATAAGACCGGTGAAGTGAAGGGTAACGTAGAGAAATACTGGAGCCTGGTTGAAAATAAGGGTGGCTAAAACCTTTGCGTTAGAAGTCAACTACGATTAATAGGTTCATTCTGTTGAATATTACCGGGGCGGATGTATTCTGTCTGGAAATTGAGGTTGTAAGCATGGAAGCAAAGGAATTATTGCAAAGCGGCCAGATTGGCGAGGCTTTGGCCGAACTGGAAGGCCAAATACGCAACGATCCTTCGAACGCAAAGCATCGGGTTTTTCTTTTTCAATTGTTGTCAGTTCTGGGAGATTGGGAGCGGGCCCTTACCCAGCTTAACGTGGCTGCGGAACTCGACTCAATGAATTTGCTAATGGCTCAGGTGTGCCGTGCTGCGCTCAATTGCGAGGCTTTACGTGCTGAGATATTTACCGGCAAACGCTCCCCTCTTATTTTTGGTGAGCCGGCTGAATGGGTCGGTTGGCTGGTACAGGCCAACCAAATGATCGCTGAAGGGAAATATCAGGCATCACAGGAAATCCGTGAGCGTGCATTTGAAGCCGCGACTGCTGTTTCCGGTTCGGCCGATGGTAAGCCGTTCGAATGGATTTCAGATGCCGATTCCAGGCTTGGCCCGATACTCGAGGCCATTTTTGACGGTAAATATTACTGGGTTCCTTTCACGGCAATAAAGTGCATCCAGATTGAACCACCTGCCGACCTTCGCGATTTGGTGTGGCTTCCCGCACAATTCACATGGGTCAACGGTGGCCAAACAGCCGGTCTGATACCAACGAGGTATCCGGACTCACAAACCAGTAAAGATAGCGCAATTCTTCTGGCACGCAAGACTGACTGGATTGAAAAACCGGGCGATTTGTACCTTGGCTTGGGTCAGCGAATGCTGGCTACCGACGCTGATGAATTTCCGTTGCTGCAGATACGACAAATAAATTTGGAACACTCAGAACAAGACCTGCAAGGTGGTGATACAAATAATGGCTGAACTTACACCAATGGATCGCCTTCAACCTTGCCTCCTTGACCGCCTTACTGACAATGAGCCTGAGGTGAGTAAGGAAAGCCGCGATCAGCGCGTAGTATCGATACGAAGATATAAAAATGCGGTACTTCGCGACCTGGAGATGATCCTGAACTCAAAAAGCCATCCGCTTGGCGATAACATATATGAGTTCAGTGAAGCTGCACGGTCCGTGTTAAACTACGGCATACCCGACGTGTGCGGTGCAACTTTCTCCACTATAAACCCTGTGGAGTATGAAATGCTAGTTAAACAGGCTATTTTATGTTTTGAGCCGCGGATTACTCGTAATCAGTTGTCTATTCGTATAGTTTCTCCAGAGGATTCGGAGAACATTCGTTCCATCTCGTTCGAAATAGATGGTGAATTGTGGGCGCAGCCATTGCCTGACCATCTTTTTGTTAAGACAGAGGTTGATTTGGAAACCGGCCATCACCAATTGAAGGGCGATTCAAGTGGATAGGCGTCTGCTGGACCTGTACAATCGCGAGCTTGCACATATGCGGGTAATGGGGGCGGAGTTTGCAAAGGAGTTTCCCAAAATAGCAGGCCGTCTCGGTGGGCTTGATGAGTTTCAGCCTTGTCAGGATCCTTTTGTCGAGCGATTGCTTGAGGGATTTGCTTTTCTTTCTGCCAGAGTGCAGCTCAAACTCCAGGCGGAGTTTCCGAGGTTTACACAGTCTTTACTCGAAACCATATATCCCCACTATCTGGCACCGACACCGTCGATGTGTATTGTCAAATTTCAGCCGGACCTGGATGAGAGTGGATTGGCCGAAGGTTTTGTAATTCCTCGCGACTCTTCGGTTTACGGTACTCTTGGCAAAACAGACCAAACCAGAAACGAATACCGCACGGCACATGATGTGACCTTATGGCCGATTCAGGTGCAGGAGGCAAATTACTATACGCGTGAGCTGGCCTCGCTTGAAATCCCTAACATATCCGATGTCAAAGCCGGAATTAGAATTCGGATCCAGTCATTCGCCGGGCTGAACGTCGGCGAGCTTAAACTGGATTCATTGATCTTTCATCTTATGGGTATTGGTGAGGTCCCGATGCATTTGTACGAGCAGTTTTTCGCGGATGCCGTGGCGGTTGTGGTTCAGCCGGCAGCCAAGCCCATCAAATGGCAAAAGGTCTTTGATGCTTCTTGCATTCGGCGTGTCGGCTTCGACAATAAACAAAAACTACTGCCATACGATGCACGCTCTTTTCAGGGATATCGTCTTTTACATGAGTACTTCACATTTCCTCAACGATTTATGTTCATTGAGCTTGCAGGATTGAACAGTGCGATACAACGCTGTGATCAAAATCAATTGGACTTCATAGTCTTGTTCCGGGAGTCGAATAAGGAGCTCGAGAGCGCGATCAACGCTGATAATTTTGGTTTGTTCTGTTCGCCGGCGATAAACTTATTTAAAAAACGACTGGACCGTATTCCCATATCGGATAAATATTTTGAGTTTCATGTTGTTCCGGACCGAACCAGAGCACAGGACTTCGAGGTTTACAAGCTGACCAAGGTAATGGGCTATGGGGTTCTGTCTGACCAGGTACAGGAATTTCTTCCTTTTTATCTGGCGAAGGACCTTGGAGAAAGCGGCACAGGTGGATATTATGTCACGAATCGGGTCCCCAGGCCGAAGTCCCAGGATGCAAGTGTGAAAGCTCGAAGGTCAAGAAGCTATGCGGGCAGCGAAGTTTACATATCCCTTGTTGATTCTACATCCGCACCTTATAGTACCGAACTGAAACAGTTGGGTGTGGAGGCCCTGTGTACCAACCGTGACCTTCCCCTGCAGATGCCGATTGGACTTGGGAATACCGACTTTACTCTGGAACAAACGGCGCCTTGCACATCGATTCGCTGCCTTGGGGCTCCGACCTTGCCTAAGTCGTCTCACGCGGAAGGGGAGATAGCCTGGCGTATTATTAATCATCTGTCACTGAACTATCTTTCCCTTACCAACACGGATGAGCGTGAAGGTGCTTCGGCACTCCGCGATCTCTTACGGCTATATAGTGACAACGCCGATCTGCAGACTCGCAAACAAATTGACGGCGTTAAATCGATAAACTGTAAACCCATCACCCGAAGAATCACAACATCCGGATCAATCGCATTTGCTCGCGGATTGGAGGTGACAGTAACTTTAGAAGAGGCGGCGTTCGAGGGTAGCGGAGTTTTTCTGCTCGGCGCTGTTCTTGAACAATTTTTCGCCAAATATGTTTCGGTTAATTCTTTTACGGAAACAGTAGTGAAAACACTTGAACGTGGAGAGATTATGCGATGGACCATGAGAGACGGGCTTTGCCCCATTCTTTGATGCAGGCATTAAAGGACAAGCCCTATGGTTTCGATTTTTTTCAGGCGGTGCGTCGGATCGAGTGCGCCCACCCGGAGTTGCCGCGGGTCGGGCATTCACAACGACCTCAGAATGATCCCGTCAGATTCTGCCAAAATGTCTCTTTGGCCTTCGAATCTTCAGCCATAAAAGCCTTTCAGGAAGCTACGGATGAGCACCCGAGCCGGATGGTCGTTAATTTTTTTGGCCTTCTTGGTACTAACGGGCCTTTGCCTCTACCTATAACTGAATATATTTATGATCGATTACATAACCACAAAGACAAAACACTTGCAAGTTTCCTTAATATTTTTCATCATCGAATGATATCGCTTTTCTACCGGGCATGGGCGTGTAACCAGCAAAATGTCAGCCATGATCGCACAGAAGAGGATCGGTTCGCAATCTACATAGGGAGTTTATTTGGAATAGGAGAAGATTCACTCCGTAACAGAGATGCCGTTCCTGACGTAGGAAAACTTCACTATTCCGGTCGTCTTGTTTGCCAAACCAGAAATGCTGAAGGCTTGCGAGAGATTCTACAGGACTATTTTGGAATAGCAGTATGTATAGAAGAGTTTATTGGGCAGTGGATAGATATTCCACAAGAGCATTATTGCCGATTGGGAGAATCTGTCGAAAACGCAAAGTTAGGCTCTACACTGGTAATAGGGTCTCGTTTTTGGGAGTGCCAGCAAAAGTTCAGGATTAAGTTCGGCCCAATGCATTTTTCTGAATACCAGCGTATGTTACCGGGAGGCGATAGTATTCGCCGACTTATCGCATGGGTCAAGAATTATGTCGGAGATGAATTGAGCTGGGAGGCCCAGTTGATATTAAGTGCCATAGAGGTTCCAAGCATTTGTTTGGGGAAGATGGGCCAACTGGGATGGTCGACATGGCTTAAAAGCAGGGAGTTTGAAAAGGATGCGGATGACCTCGTATTGCGAACTTTCGTTGCATAGTATGTTTCTGAATATATGTTGTTCTCCCGACTACTTATGATTACTATTGACAAAGCAAAATAGTTAGAAAATAATAGTTTTTATTTTGATGCTACTTTTTTGTTCAAATGAGGTCTAAAAACAGTGCCTGCGAACAATAAGAAGATGGAAAATTACGTTCTCGAAACGGTAAATCGACTTCAATTGATTCAAGTGGATTTTGCTGACGAAAGCGAACAGACGCGAATGGATTATCTCTGCGAAGAGATTGAGCGAGCTCTGAAAATAGTATTGCCCGAGGAAAGGAATGAATTCTTACAAAGATTGCAGGAAAGATTTCCGATAGGCAATATTGCAACCATGCCGATGTCAAAAGAACAGGAGGACAAGAGCATTTCTGAAACTGATAAGACTAAGCTTAAGGATGCCGACTTTCTTGTTGATAGCCTCCTGGAAATCTTTCCGACACTTCCCGCTGACCAGAAAGAATCTATTACCAGGAGATTGCAGCAGATAGGATCGGGCTCGCAAGTCCGAGTGAATTATTCTGATGAATCAATCGTAAAACTCAAGACCAAACTTCAGCTTGGTGATGAGTTGGATTTTGATACTGACCGTCTTGCAGAACTCATTGCCCTGCTTGCCAACTTCGTGTATAAGCTTGAACCTTTAGTGTGGAACACATGGCGAAAATTGTCGCCTCGGTCAAGTATTCGTCGCTCTGGTGAACTGAAGAAAACCATCGGGCAGTTTCTAAGCAATGACTCGAATATACCTCAAGAACAAGTTGAGAATGAACTAAAAGAATTACAGCAGCTTACTGCAGCGGTCATAACGGCCATTGGGCGAGTTGGCAGCCAGTTTGCGAAACAGCATCTTGCTAAGTTTTCTCCAACTGAGATTTCAAGCCTGGTCAAAATGGAGCATAGAAGCGTACTTGTCAGTCACGAAGTGAAATGCTGGAGAAAATTTCTCGAACTGGCCGATACGTTGAATGAAGACTCTATTGATACGGAGATAACAAAGGCTATCGTTAATTACGTAGAGTCTTTAGTGAAAGGATTGGGGCGATGACGACAATAGAGGGGAATACAATATGACGATAAAAGGCCAAATCCATTGGTGTGAAGGTCTTTTCCTTCAACCTCATCATCTTCAGTACATGCAAAGCAGCTTTGTTGAGAACTTGGCGCATGATCGCCGTTTGTATTGGAACTATCCCTATGGTATGGTAGAGGCGAAGATTTCCGATGATCAGTTGGAAAATATGCGAGTTTCCTTCGACCGGCTGCGTGTTGTAATGCCAAGCGGGCTGGAGGTGAATGTTCCTGATAATGCTTATCTTCCGTCGCTTGATATAAAAGAATCATTTGCTTCGAGTAGTGGTCCGTTAACTGTCAGTCTTGGGGTACCAACATGGTCTTCGGCTCGAAGTAACGTTATTGAGAAAGAAGCTGCACAGGATTGGCGTGTGAAGCGTAGATATAGGGTAGCCGAGATAGAAAAACCCGACGAAAATACCGGTGAGAATCCTCAGGCAATCCTTGTTCGACAGATAAATGCCAGGCTTTTACTTGACAACGATGATCGCTCAGATCTCGAAGTTTTGCCCTTACTGAAGATTGTCCACGCAGCGGGTGAGGATGTCGGATTGCCTCGTAGAGATCCGGCATTCATTCCACCGTGTCTTGTCGTTGGTGGCTCGCCCGTATTGAGTGAACTACTTCGTGATATAACCAATCAGGTAATGGCCAGCCGGAATGAATTAGTAGTACAAGTGAACCGAGGCGGTTTTAGCATTGAAAACATGCGAGGTGTTCAGTTCGAGCAAGTACTTCGTTTGAGAACACTCAATCGGTTCAGTGCTCGTCTTGGCTCTCTTATACATGCCTCAAACGGAATTACGCCATTCGAGATGTATATGGAACTCAGGCAATTACTTGCTGAACTTGCCGCCTTACGTCCTGACCGGGACCAGTTCGAGATTGTTGAATACGAACATGACAACCCGGCAATTGCCTTCAATGAGGTTTCAACCCGAATTAGGGGTTTGCTCAAAGGTGTGGTTCGGGCTAAATTTCTTAAAGTTTCTTTCACGATGGATCAGGAGCAGCAAATCCTGGTTGCAGCCCTCAGCGATGAAGCATTATCTTTACCGAACGAATATTTTATTGCTATTAAGACAAAGCAAGATCCTTCGGAATTAGCAAAACTAGTATTGGATCGCGACAAGTTTAAACTGATGCCGCAGAGTCTTGCTAATCAGCGAATCTTCGGCGTGAAGCTTGCCCAGGAATTGTATCCCCCAGTGGAACTTCCAGCCCAGGTAGGTCTCCATTATTTTCGAGTAATGAGGAGCGAAAGTGCGCGGCTCTGGGAGAGGATAGAACAAGAGAAGTCTGTTGCCGTGAGATGGCCTGGAATTGAATCATCTGACTTTGGCATAACACTATATATGACTGTTCCGGATACGGAGGCGTAACAAATGACACTGCTTGAATTATGTGAGCCGCTGTTCCAGTATATGTGCCGTATCAATCGATTAGCACGCTCGGGTAGCGCTCTGGAAATGGACCAGGTTCGAAATGACATTAAGAAAATATTCGAAGCGATGAAAGCAGAGTCTTTGAATATTGCAGCATTGACCTCTCAGTACGAGAAGATTGAATTACCTATGCTTTTCTTCGTTGATTTTACGATTAAAGAGAGCAAGCTGATGTTTGCTTATGATTGGTATGAGTTGGGGCGGGAAAGAAATGAGTTGGCCGGGGACGAGAAATTTTTTGACCTGCTGGACGAAAACCTTGAAGATACGAGTGACGCCGCAACGGAAAGATTGGTGATATTTTACACTTGCATCGGTTTGGGTTTTACGGGAGTTTATACTGGACAACCAGAAAGTATTAAGAGATTAATGTCAAAAATTTCCGCTCGAATTTCAGGTATGATAGATGCCGATGAAAAGTCTTTCATTTGCCCGGAGGCCTATGAAAATATCGATACAAGAGATTTCGTTGAGCCGCCGAGTACGAGGTTAGTAGGTATCGGAATCACCTTAATAGGCCTTATTGTCGTTTGGAGTATAGCGTATTTTTGTTTGCTCAAGTGGACGTTGGATGATGTATCTAATTCGTTGGATACTATTATAGAACATGAAAAGACGGCCTATGTCACTGAGTCGGCGGATTAAAATGTCAAATAGATTGAATAATGTACGGCTATTAATATGAATCCAAGAATTTCAAATTTTACGAATCTTCCGATGCCCCTGAAAAT
>CBDURK010000127.1:0-7931 GCA_965369645.1 uncultured bacterium
ACTTCCTCTTTAACCGACTGCAACTCGTCCGGCAGCTAAATCTGAGTCCATTCGGCCTTAAGAAGGATTTTACCAATCTGTTCTCTATCTCTTTTCATTGAAATCAGGAGATAATGAGCACTATCATTTTCCCTTCCCAGCGCAATATTCAATGAAGGGAAGTCTCTTAAATCATCCTCAAACTGTTTTGTATTTAACGCAGGGAGCTTTCCGGTTTGCATGGAAATAAAAGAGTGCTTTCCATGTAATGGAATATCAGAAAGGCCAATGCCGTATAGTTCGACCTGCTTTCTGATATCCTCGAGCTTCATTATCTCCTGCTGAATCGTCCGCTGTCTTTCCCTTAGAATCTCGCGCTCTGAAGCTATTTTATCAAGATGCTTTCTCTCTTTTTCAATATTAACGGAAATTCGGTTGGTTAGGTCTGATTCGTTCGGAGCCGAAGGGATAATACCGCCTGTGTGTAAAAACACTTCGATCCGTTTTCTCAGGTCAGAGATTTCCGTGAGAGAGGCCTGAGATTTGGCATCGGACAGATTGTCCGATTTTTCACCATCGACCTCGGATATATTGATAAACTGCATAACGCCTTCACGAAGGATCGCTTCAGTTACGCGCCGAGAATCTTTTCCCAGCACTATTGCAAAAATCTGTATCATCTGAGAGGTAAACATCATATCATGCTCTCAATCCGTTCCTGTTTTATGCCGTATTGTTTTGCATACAATATCAACCTGATTTTTTTCAGCTCGTTCCTTTTTAATATAAAATACGAAAGAATAATTCCAATCGTAAAAGGATAGCCTGCGAGAATACGCTGGACCTCATTTTTCATGATTTCTTCCAGAATCCTGCGAATAAGTAGAAGCCGGGAGGTACTATCGGTGGTCTGGGCCGACAGAAGTGTTGACAGGCCCGGATATTTGCTCGTAACAAACCGCTGAAGCACAGAAGTTATATTCTGCGCGCTGTACAATTCACCGATAATGTCCCTGCTGAGGTTAAAGCCTCCCGGGACAATGGTAGCCAGGACGGCTTCAGCGGGAAGGTCATAAAAGTTTTTCAGCCGGATAATCCAATTGATATTCTGCAAGTCAATTTCTACGCCTGTAAGCCTGAGGGCTATAGTTCTATCTTTACGATCCAGCTTGCCAACGGAAGAAAGAAGGTTGTCATAGTAGAAATGGTCAAAGGCAATCTCCATACGAAACAGAGAGCCCTGCGACTCGGCGGTATGACTGTATTTTTTGATAATCTGACTGTATGGAGTTCCAACGCAGACGCCTGCAATCTCGTCGAAATTTTCCGCATTAAGAATGATGTCAACGGGTATATCATTAATAATGCGTTCATACAGAATATAGTACATGTTCTTCTCAACCGAACGTTTCCGGATTTTCCTGTCGAAATAAATCCTTATAGCATTTTTAAGGTTGTCGATTTCAAACCGGTAGAGCAGTGCGTCAACAAGTCCTATGGAATCAGGATGAAGGTACTTTTTGATACTTCTGTATAGTTCAATTTCATTTTTAAGCAACTCAAGCTCGGCCTGTTTAAGATCACCGGTGCCGGAGTATATCTCTTCAAGACTTGCAAAAGGTGTTTCGCGCAAAAGGGCCAGTGCTTCATCAAGGAAAGGTGCTTTTGCCAACTGGCTGAATGTTTCATCGGGAAGAATCTTGCTGATTCGTGCACGCAGCTTCGCGTTGATAAACGAGTATTTTGATAATGGACTAGCCATTACTTTTTATCCTTCTCATACTCGGTGTTAATTATGATATTACAGATATGATCAACCAGATTATCTATGGCTTCTTTTTTATCTTTCAGTAGAGAATCTTTTCGGCGCCGGGCCTGTTCGAGTTTTTCCTGCCTGATGTTTTCAGCCTCTTTTTTCGCATCTTCAACGGTAGTTTGTATTATTTCCCGGGCTTTCTGTTTCGCATCACTCATTTTCTCGGAGTTATCTTTTTCAGCAGATTGTCTTATTTCCGAGGCTTTGTTACGGGCCTGCTTAAGAATTTCGCTGACCTTTTCCTCTGCCTGAAAAACTTCTTTAATTATCTGTTTCATAGAATCAGACCCTACACTGAACAAGCATGACACAATTTAATTTTGGCATAAACATATCAATATATAAAGTGCTACAAAATTGTAAAATAAATAATAGGAAAACTTGTAAGTTTTCTTGAAGATACGCCGCTCCCGATATAAAAAGCAGGATATTTTTTCGGTCAATACGAGATATTTTCAAAAGTAAACTCATTGTCCAATCAAAACAGCACACGCCGTACATCCGGCGATGAGTTGCTATTTGTCTTTGCAGGTTGTGTATCTTCCTTCTTCGCCTTTTTGTACAACAGACGCTACTGTTCTCTTGCTATCTGCGAACAATCCAATATACTCATTCATAAGAGTCTCCTGTAAAAACATATTGTGGTTTCAATTAGAAGAACAACCGGGGTCAACACCCGATTTACGAGGGACAGGTGAAATGAAATCCTTACTACAACAATCGTTCGTCATCATCGTATGTATCGCTGTGTTTGTCGTACCGAGTGTATGCCAGGATGTAGCTGCGGCAGGATTGCCTGAGGGTGTGAAGGCTGTATGGGATGTTGAGAAAGCGTTTCGACAGTCAACGCCCACGCGCGAGAGGATATGCATCAATGGTCTTTGGCGCTGGCAACCGGCCGATGAGAACACGAACACAGTGCCAGCCGACAGGTGGGGCTACTTCAAGGTCCCGGGGAGCTGGCCTGGAATCACCGATTATATGCAGAAAGACTGCCAGAGAGTTTATGACCATCCGAGCTGGAAGGGGCGGAACCTGCGCAGTATTACAATGGCCTGGTATCAGAGAGAGATTACTGTTCCAAGGACATGGGCAGGCCGGCGTATCGCTGTCCATGCGGAGTACCTGAACTCTTACGCGACTGTCTATTTGGATGGTCAGGACGTCGGAGACATCGTCTTTCCGGGCGGTGACCTTGACATTACAGCCGTCTGTCGCCCGGGCACTAAGCATGTTCTCAGCATGTTCGTCGTTGCCATGCCGCTAAAAGGTGTCATGCTCTCATACAGCGACACCGCCTCGGCCAAAGAGGTCAAGGGTACTGTGGCACGCCGGGGCCTGTGCGGCGATATGTACCTTGTCAGCACGCCTATGGGCGCGCGCATTTCCAACGTTAAGGTGGATACATCGGTGCGCAAGTCTGAAATTATATTCAACGCTGCGCTGGACGGCATGGACACAAATACACAATACACCCTTCGTGCACGAATCACAGACAACGGCAAAAGCGTCCGGCAGTTCACAAGCAAGGTCTTCAAGGGAAGCGACCTCAGGGACGGCCACGTCGCATTTACCGAGAGCTGGAAACCCGAGAGACTCTGGGACATCCATACACCACAGAACACATACCGCCTCGACCTTTCGCTGCTGGAGTCCGACGGCAAGGTGCTGGACACCGGCTATCCGGTACGCTTCGGATTCCGCGAGTTATGGATCGACGGCCGCGACTTCTTCCTTAACGGTACCCGCATATTTCTGTCGGCCGTTCCGCTGGATAATGCCCAGATCGGGGCCGCGCTGGCGAACTACGGTGCGGCTCGCGAGAGCATGGAACGGCTCAAGAGCTTCGGGATAAACTTCGTCTATACTCACAACTACGGCTGCGAGCCAGGCTCACATTTGAGCTTCGAGGAGATACTGAAGGCAGCCGACGACGTTGGGATGCTCGTGGCCCTATCCCAGCCGCATTTCTCCCATTATGACTGGGAAGAACCAGACGCCGACGAGGCAAACGGCTATGCACGCCACGCAGATTTCTATGTGCGGATTGCTCAGAACCATCCGTCGGTCGTATTCTACTCAATGAGCCACAACGCGACAGGATACAGTGAGGACATGAATCCGGACATGATAGATGGAATCCAGAATCCTCGCGACACGTGGGCATTGAGGAATTCCAAACGCGCTACGCGCGCTGAAGCAATAGTCTGCGGCCTTGACCCGGGCCGCATCGTCTATCACCATGCATCGGGAAATCTTGGCCCAATGCACACGAGTAACTTCTACGCGAATTTCGCCCCAATTCAGGAGATGTGCGACTGGTTCGAAGGGTGGGCGAGAGTGGGAGTTAAGCCGGTTTTCACATGCGAATACAGTGTGCCGTTTCCCTGGGATTGGACGATGTACAGGGGATGGTACAAAGGCGAGCGCTCGTTCGGAAGTGCAAAGGTGCCGTGGGAGTTCTGTCTTGCGGAGTGGAATTCGCAGTTCATGGGAGACCGGGCCTTCCAAATCAGCGAGATGGAGAAAACAAACCTGCGCTGGGAGGCAAAGCAGTTTCGGGCCGGCAGTCTCTGGCACCGATGGGATTATCCTCACGCGGTAGGTTCAAATATTTTTACCGAACGATATTCCATATACGCAAAATACTTCACCGATAACTGGCGTGCTTTTCGCACGTGGGGAGTTTCAGCAAATTCCCCCTGGTCCCATGGGCACTACTGGCGGCTGCGCGACGGCGTTGACAAGAGCCGTAGGGATTTCCGTGTGGACTGGGAAAACCTCCAGCGGCCTGGCTTCAGCCCGGATTATATCAATCAGCGATACGAACGGGTGGACCTGGCCTTCGAGCATTCGGACTGGATTCCCACGGCTGCGGCTCAGGCTCTGATTCGCCATAACCAGCCGCTGTTAGGCTATATCGGCGGCAAATCGGCGGCCTTCACGAGCAAGGACCATAACTTCTTGCCGGGCGAGATAGTTGAAAAACAGCTTATCATCATTAACAACTGCCGCGAAACCGTGAGAGCGAATTGCGAATGGTCATTCGGCCTGCCCAAAGCAGTCGCCGGTAAAAAGCAAGTTACATTGCCGACGGGACAACAACGGCGCATTGCCTTGCGTTTCAAACTTCCGGCCATACTGGCCCCCGGCAAATATGAACTTAGCACGATCTTCAAATTCGACAACGGCCAGGTTCAGACCGATTCGATCTCGATAGATGTTATGCCGCACCCAAAAGCTCCAAAGATGAATGGGAAGATTGCACTGTTCGACCCAAAGGGACAAACCGGCAAGCTATTGAACGGGATGGGAATACGATACCGGCCAGTGGGAGCAAACGCTGTTTTGTCGGCGTACGATATACTCATCGTCGGCAAGTCCGCCCTGACAGTAGAGAGTCCGGCGCCGGATATAAAACGCGTGCGTGAAGGATTGAAGGTGATTATTTTCGAGCAATCGTCGGATGTGATGGAGAAGCGGTTCGGATTCCGTGTGGCTGAGTATGGTTTGCGGCGGGTTTTTAAGAGAGTGCTCGATCATCCGCTCCTAAGAGGGATAGAGGCGGAGCACCTGCGCGACTGGCGCGGCGAGGCAACTATCCTGCCATCGCGTCTCGATTACGAAATGCGGCCCCGTTACGGCCCAACGGTCAAGTGGTGCGACATCCCTGTAACTCGGCTTTGGCGGTGCGGCAATCGCGGAA
The DNA here is from genome assembly GCA_965369645.1 of uncultured bacterium. Lineage (GTDB taxonomy): Bacteria > Planctomycetota > Phycisphaerae > Sedimentisphaerales > Anaerobacaceae > NIOZ-UU13. The sequence continues at coordinate 5,502 of CBDURK010000127.1, forward strand.
ACGTTGCTTCGGTCCTCATTGAAAAGCCAGCGCGAGGTGATTTTTTAGCCGTTCTCGACGGCGGCTACAGCCTCCAGTACAGCCCGCTGATGGAGTACCGAGAAGGCGATGGAATGGTGCTCTTTTGCCAGATAGATGTAACCGGGCGCACAGAAGATGACCCGGCGGGGCAGATCCTTATTCGAAACATGCTTAATTACATATCCACCTGGCAACCGGCCCCGAGGAGAGGGGTCGTTTATGTCGGTGAGCCTGCCGGGAGGCAGCACTTCGAATCCGCAGGTGTATCCCTTACTCCCTATGATGCGAAGAGCCTGTCCGCAAACCAGGTCCTTGTTGTCGGACCAGGCGGGGGACAGAAACTTTCAGGGGATGCCGCAGTCATCGCAGACTGGCTGAAGAAAGGTGGAAATTTGCTGGCGATAGGGCTTGATGAGCAGAAAGCGAATTCATTTTTGCCGATTAAAATTCGCACGAAGGAACAGGAACACATTGCGGCATATTTCGAACCGTTCGGTTTCAACTCACTTGCGGCGGGAATCGGGCCGGCGGATGTGCACAGTCGTGAGCCACGTAAAATACCTCTTGTCTCGTCAGGAGCTACAATCATCGGCGACGGTGTTTTGGCAACGGCGGAGAACCTGAACGTTGTCTTCTGCCAGCTCGCACCGTGGCAGTTCGACCGCAAACAGCCACAAAATGTAAAGAGAACTTTCAGGCGCAGTAGTTACCTCGTTACGCGTCTGCTGGCAAATATGGGAGCGGCCGGGTCAACGTCTATTCCGGAGCATTTCCACAATCCTGTGGAAACGTCCAAAGCCAACGAGAAGCGGTGGCTGGACGGTCTATATTTAGATATACCGGAAGAGTGGGACGACCCATACCGTTTTTTCCGCTGGTAGTGATAAATGTATAGCTTATGGTGACATTGGCCGGGCTGATTAGGAAAGGAACATCATCATGTGTATCAAAAGATACTTACTGTTACTTGCCTGCTTTGTTATGGTGGGCTATTCGTGTTGTCGTATAACCTCGCCGGACGTGTCCAACCCGGCAGCGGTAGCGGGACCGCCGGAAGGGTTCGTATCGTTGTTTAACGGAATCAATCTGGACAGCTGGAATGTGAGGCAGGCTGAGAACAGGGACTGGCAAGTTGTTGATGGAGTCATCGATTGTGACCCCCATGAGGGACAAGGTGACAGAAACTTGTGGACCACCGGAAGCTATGGCGACTTCGAGCTGTTAGTGGACTGGCGAATCAAGAAAAGCCCCTATGTCAATCGGGCAGCCAAGATTATTCTTCCTGACGGGATGTATAAGAAAGATGATTCCGGAAAAGAATTGCTGATTGAAGTTGCGAATACGGATTCGGGGATTTTTCTCCGCGGGCGCCACAAGTCTCAGGTTAACATCTGGTGCTGGCCGGTTGGTTCCGGCGAGGTGTGGGGGTATCGTACCGACTCGGCGTTTTCATCCGAGGTCCACGCCGGGGTGACGCCACAGGTCAGGGCGGACAGGCCGATTGGTCAATGGAACACTTTCCATATCATAATGAAGGGGGACCGCCTGACTGTGAGGCTCAATGGAAAACTTGTCCTCGACAAAGCTCAGTTGCCCGGCGTTGCGTCTCAGGGGCCAATTGCGCTGCAGCATCATGGCGGTCGGAAGGACGGAGAATGGGGAGCTTCCTTTCTCCAGTTCCGCAATATTTTCATCAAAGAACTGACCACAGGCTCCTGATCTGTAACACTTATTCTGTGTATTCCTTTGAATGTTACCGCTGTTTTAATAAAGGGAACCTCTAAATCATTCCGTCAAGGCAATTGTCTTTTCTACGGCCTGTATTAACTGAACCGGTCCCAGCAGGCCCGATTGTCGTAACGGAATGTCCTTCCATGCTATTCCCGGTGTTCCGGAATATGTGATGTTCGTTCTGCAATAACGCTGGTCGGGCGGCAGCTTTGCGTCACCGACGAGGCGGTTGGCCCAGGTGTTGGTGATTTCAATTTCGAGTTTGTTTTGGCCGGGCCTTGCTGCTTTAGTGATTTCAATTCGGTAGGGCGGTTTCCAGAGAACAGTTAGCGGGCGGCCGTTCAGGGTGACCTGGCCGAGAGACCATAGATTACCGAGGTCGAGGAAAATCTTTTTGTCTTTCGCGAACCAACTTCGGGGGATTCGAAAATTCTTTTTATAATTGGCAGTGCCTGAAAAATTGCGAATGCCGGGATTTTCATGCTCAGTCCAGGACTTCAACTCTGCGAATCTCGCAGAATCAGGCGCGCCCCAGCCAGTGGGAAAATAGACGTTCCAGGGGCCGGTTAATCGAAGTGGGGATGGGACACGGTCTATTTCGATTTCCATAGTTCGGCCAGTCGATGTTTTCATTTTGTAAGAACCGTTTTCAAAAGCGGTAAGAAGGACTTTTCTTTC
>CBDURK010000128.1:0-7916 GCA_965369645.1 uncultured bacterium
TATTCAAGGCTGTGCCGTATCTGGTTTCGAAGGCCTGGCGGTCCTGAACAACTACGACATATTCATTGGGTGCAAGCTCGATATTCGGGAAGGTAAAATCAATTCCGTTTGTGAATTTAGCCAAATTCAGATTAATCGTTTCGGCCCCGATGTTTTTCAGCTCAACGTACTCGGTGTTCGGATTATATGGATTATACATAATCTCCGTTATGCGCAGGCTGTCTGCTAATGGGTCTATAGCAAAGATCGCCTCGTTCAACGAACTCCACGTGTCGCCTTTAAATATGCAGGCTTTGACATAGGTACTGTGGTCCAGAGTGATTGGCTCGGTATATTGAAATACATTAGGCAAAGAACCGCCGCTTTGAGAAGGAATGTTTTCCTCTGCAATTAGTTCGGCGGAGATTAGAAAATCAGAATCCACCGTGGATGAATTCAAACCCTGGATGGCCAAGATGTTGTTATCAGGCTGAAGCGCGTCGAGGAAAGCAGAGATGTTTATGCTCTCGAAGTTCACGGCCTCGGAGTCGGAGCGGCCGGCATCGGCGCTTGAATTCCACTCCGGCGTTCCGGTGAAATTGCGTCTGGCCACTTCGATACCATTTATATAGGCGATGAAGCCGTCATCGTAGCGGATTTTGAGCGTCATAAAATCAAAGTTGGCAGGACTGCCGTTAAAAACAAACGGAATGCGGATGTAACATGTAGCATTTTTTCTGGCCATCAAGCCTCCGACATCAAGGCTGATAAGGTCTTCATAGCCTAATCCCCTTTCGTATCCTATACCGCCCGGACTTCCGAGGCTAACCAACCAAGCTGAGTCATCGAAGGGCTCGCCACCTTTCCAATTGTTACTGAAGAGGTCCATCGGTACAAGCGCCCGCTTAGTGTCACTTTCGCCAACAAGAGTTGTACTGATTTTATCGCCCGGTTCGATTATTGTCAGTCGCGGATCGGTACCATCGAGAGTGTAATATATTGTGCCATACGAAGCAGTCATCGTCAGATTGAATCCATGATCAACCTGACCGCCCTGCCGGCTGAAGAGTGGCGGAGCAGTAGCGAATTCTGTCGCGATTTGAGCATCCATCCACGTCAACCGCTCATCAAGCCAACTCTTCATCCAGGTGATTTCCTCCTGATAGGTCTGAGCGATAAACCAGTTCGGCCAAACATAAGTACCAAGGATATTCCAACGGTCGAAGTTGCGGACCTGTGCATCACCGAGCAGATTGACGACATCATCAATGTTCTGAAGCAACATATTCGTATCAAACAAACTTTGTCGCAGAATAAACCACCTGTCTGCGTAACGCGATTGAAATTCCGGATCTTCAAACAGGCGACGCCACCAGGGATAGTCACCAGCACTTATCAGGGGGTAGTACCACCCAGTGGGTATCCATCCATCAAGGTAATCGGCATTGCCGAGTGATAAGTTGTAATCCCATGCAGGCCCCATATTCAACTTACCGCCTCTGTCCTTGAACATATAGGTACTGAGGCGAAAGCCATCGATATTTTTAGTTAGTTCAACAAGAATGTGTATGTTAATAAATGAATCGACATCTATATACTTAGCATATCCATCGATGGGATCAGTAAAGTTCGGTCCGTACAGCGCTGCCTCAAACTCATTGATATAGCCCTTGATCCAATCCATCTGCTCTTGTGTGATTTCCGCTCTTTCCGGCTCCAAATGTATAAGGCTCAGCCCCCTGCTGGTATTAAATGTTAGATCGCCCGTGTCGAGTTTGTCCTTCTTGATAATGTACCCGCCGGATATATCAGGCTCAGAGTTATCAGATGGTTCAAGTTTTGTGATATTGACGCGATTTTTACTCACTTTAATCTTTTCCATCAGAATGTACACGCCAACATAATCATTCATCGAGACCCCGCCACCATTGGTGTTCAGGAACAACTCGATATACCGTGTGCGGACTGCATATTGACCCATATCATTGCTCCACTTATAGGTCAAAAAATTACGCATGAGTGATTTGTCTGAGTAGGGAGCAGAAAGAACCCAGTCTGATTCAGCGGGAAAACCAAGGATAGAAACATCTTTGTCGGTATTATTTTCATCTAAAGTTTCAAGGTGGTACTGCTTTTTGGCAAAACCTTCTGAACTTTTACCCCGAATATTAAGGCCGGCTTTACCCATGAAATCGGGTGTACTGGTCAATCGGGCTCTGCCGCGTTCTTTATTATCGATGAATTCGGCAAAAGCCAATGTCTGAGTCTCGGTCGTTTGACCGACACTTTTTCCGAATGTATCAATAACGGCGATGGGCAAGTTAGAACTGAAATTCCGGATATCCGGTTCAAGGAAGACGTATTCCTTTGTCCTGACATTTGAGAGCTTCCAGCCCGGCTTAATTGCCTTGGCCCGAAGCTTTGTTGTCGTTGTGATTAGAATAGGGTCAGTATAGAGCATACCACTCGGGGCCCTCCCACGGCCGGTAGTATCATACGGCTCACTGCCATCGAGCGTATAGTATATAACGGCGCCTTTGGTTTCAGTGGCGAGTGTAACAGAGAAAGGAGTGGTATAAAAACCGTGCTCATGGCTGAATTCAGGTTCATCAACAAAGCCCAGATACCCACCGGTATTTTCCTGCCCCGGAGTTGGATCAGCAATGAAACGCCAAACATCATTAGCATCGGGATAACGGCCGTAGGAAATATCAGTGGTCTGGTCGAGAAAGATAACGCTGTCAATCAGAGTACTGCCATCTGTATCGAACAGGCCGATTTCCTCACCGCCGGCACTTAGCCTGAAATTGGCATGCAATCCTTCGTCGGCCGTGTCGTTGTCGGCCCATATCACAAGAAAACCGCCTGGCGGAATAATAGTAGCTCCTCGAGTATCACTGTGTATCCGCCACTTATCAGGAACAGAGAGATTGTCCGTCAGGTACATACCAGCCAGATCAATGGCATCAGAACCAAAGTTGTAGATTTCGATCCAGTCATCATACTGATCCTGTGGATCCAGGGCGGAAGTGTTGTTGGAAGCAGCGAACTCGTTTATTACTAAAGTAATGCCTGATTGCTGCCACTGGTCAGCCTGCAAAGTTAAATCAGACATATTGGCCGTATCATCATCGAGATCATCAATGGGATAAACCGCATTCGCAGAGCTAACCAATGATCGTGATAATAATAAAGCAAGTAATGAGATTGATAACAAACAGCGCATATTAACCAAGCCCTTCCTCATCGGTATAGTTAAACCGCAACCAAGAATTTAATCTTCATAGCTTATTAATCTCAAATATTCTACCATATTAAGGGCTATAAAGTCAATATCTTTTGCTCATACGATTACCTGTTGTCAGATACGACGGCGAGAATGTCTCTCGAAAATGAGAAAAAACTATCCTACACTGAAAAGGAGCCTATACCTAATCGGTACAGGCTCCGAATTTGTAATATCAAGCATGCAATTTATTCATTCCTGCTTGTAAGCTTTTACGGTGCTTCAGGCTCCTGTACAAATAGACGGATATCATCGAAGAACATCATACCTGCACCGCCGGCCACAGGATTGCTTCTGTTGCCAAGACCAAGAGTAATCGAATTAACATTGGCAAGGTTCACACCCTGATCTGCGAATAACTGAAGGTCAATATCCCATTGGGTCCAGGAGTCTATCAGTGCTGCATCCGGATTATCATTAGTGACCACCGCGCTGTCATTGAGAACCACATACATTGGTTCGGCAGCGTTGCTCGCAGCGCCTGCATACCAAACGGTCAGCGTATTGACGCCTTTCTCTGTCCAATCACGCGGAGAAGTCAAGACAGAAGTCGCCTCGGATTTCCCAACAGCGTTGTCGTAGGCTAACGGCATCGACTGATTGCCACTGTGAACATTAGCCTGCTCGGCAAAAGGAGGATTAGCATAACCAACGACAGAACCGTTTGCTGCCGGGTTATCGAATCCGTCTATCCAGGCATTAAATATCCTGTTGCTCGCCGGGTCCTCGGGGTCAAGGTTGTTGTAGCTCTCAAAATCATCCACGATAAGGAAATTGGCAGTAGTAAAGCTCCAGAGAGGACCTGTCCAGGGACTGTCGGCGTTGGTATTATTGACCTCATCAATACGCCAGTAGTAAGTTGTATCCCACTCAAGCAGTCCGGGTTCAAAGCTCTCTGAGCCAAGGTTGCCACTGCTTTTTAACTCCAGAGAGGCTGCATCGGCGCCAAAATAGACTTCATGTGAAGCACCGAAGCCCGGTGCCCATGTAAGAACAGGTGTTTGTGTTACATCCACAGCGCCATTAGCCGGCTTGGGGCTTCCGACAGCGCCTTGAGTCGTAAAGCTCCAAGTATCGCCTTTGTAGGTATCGACAGCATCAAACTCGTCAACGCGCCAGTAGTAAGTCTTAGCCAATTCAAGTGAGCCAGGAGCATAGGTCGTAGCCCCCTGAGGAAGCCCACCGGAGGCATTGTCCACATCATCAAAATTATCGCCAAAATATATTGTGTGCAGTTTCGCACCAAAACCTACTGTCCATTCAAGAACCGCATCCGGTTCAACAGATTCAGCGGCATCAACCGGATTGGGATTGTAGGCGGTCTTGGGTGGAACCCTAAAGCTCCAGATATCGCCTTTTTGTATAGTACCGTCGTCTTTTACCTCATCGATCCTCCAGTAGTAGGTAGTACCCGGAATAAGACCGTCCGGATATGGAAATCCGGGAAAGCCGACAACGAGAAATGCTGCAGGCTGGTTGCCCACAAATGCTTCGCTAACGCCATCGTTCACATTATCATAACTTTCACCAAAGTACACATCGTGGGAAGCCGCCGATTCCGCCGGAGACCAGCCAAGACTGGCCCAAGTATCCTCATGGAAGGCACCATCAGCCGGCGTGGGATTGTAGGCTTTTCCCGTTACTCTGGCAGTCAATGTGGTCTTCCCAGGATTTCTGACATCATAGTCCAGGCTGCTAAGGCCCCCGCCATTGAAGAAAACAATTTGTTCTGCTTCGATAAGGCCGTTGATTATTTCCATCTGATCACCCTCTAACACTAAAGTGCCACCGCCAATATCTATCAGGCCATTTGCATTCATCTCGAGGGGACTGCCAACATTTACAGTACCACCATTTAGGTATAATTGTCCCGCCGTTCCACTACCTGTCGGAATTATTAATTCTCCACAGGTGATTTCACCACCAGTCATAGTCCAGGTACCTGTGCCACCGCCCCATCCAAGCTCAAATTCCGAACCAACTGTTATGGTACCACCACTCATATTAAATATGCCATGGGAATCTTGTCCATCACCCCACCAAATGTAACTTCCTATCTCAAGAGTTCCGCCCGTCATCGTCATCGTAGGCTCACCGGACACTTCACAGGACAGGCCGTTAATTGCCGCAAACATCCCTTCCCGAATAATCGGGCCATTCGGAGCTTTTGCGGCCGGTACATCGACAAAAACATTATCACCGGCACCTGGGACTTTATTGGAATCCCAGTTGGCCGGATTGTCCCAGAGCTTGTCACCGCCCGCATTAGACCAATGGACGTCCGCAGCGTTACTGACAGAACCAAGAACTAAAACAACAAATACCAAATACGTCAATTTTCTACACATAATTAAACCTCCTTTAAATAGAGTTAACATACCAATTATAAATTTTCATATATTTAGAAAAATTTACGGCTTGAACCTGCCTCCTTCATTTAAATGTGAAAGCTGAATGTCTATTGAAATGAAAACACATTAACTCCACGAAACCGCATTCTTCCTGAAGCTCTGTGTCCAAACACAACAAATCCTCCTCAATAGGAAAGCTACATAATTTCCCAATAATAAGAAACTGAACTTAATATAACCTATTAGTTTATTTATACCAAATTTTCGTTTACCCTGTCAAACGAAATCTTAAAAAACTAAAAAAAACGCGTGTACTCAGCACTTGCATGGGACAGCATGGAGATTGGGTGAATTATTAAGGAAGGAACGAACCAGGTATGTCGGCAAAATCCGTGAGAACACATTCATAGTGTTGGCACAGTCAAGACAGTTGTGTTATTATCACTCAACTGAGAGACCTAATATAAATACTGATAAAACAGCAACATTGTTTTCTTAGGAGATTATAGATGGCCTGGCCGGACTTTGTAATAATTATTGGCTATTTCGTTATCGTGCTGAGTTTGGGAGTATATTTCAGCAGGTATATGAAATCTCAAAAGGATTTTTTCCTTGCCGGAAAAAATATGCCATGGTGGATAGCGGCCTGTTCTTTACAGGCAACGGACATAGGCCCGGAAACATATATAGGCGTTACAGGAATAGTCGCTGCCAGCGGATTGGCGTGGTTAAATTATGACTGGCTGCCCGCCTGCACTATTCCGTGTATAATTTCAGCCTGGATTTTCATGAGACATTATCAAAAAAGCGGCGTCTATACCATCCCTGAGTTCATGGAAAGAAGGTACAACTCTTCAATGAGGGCGCTATGGGGGATATTATTTGTTGTAGTAAGGACACTCACCCTGGGCATCGTAATTTATACGATGTCACTGCCAATGTCATTGATTATCGGGTGGCCTTCGTGGGTATCGTTGCTCGTAGCAGCAGGCGTAACAGGCGCATACTGCTTTTTGGGCGGTCTTAAAGGTGTGATGATTACCGACGTTCTTCAATTCATCATTATGACCGTCTGCGCGACAGGGTTAGTCTTTTTTTCTATGAGGGCTGTCGGGGGATGGGCTGGTCTTCGTGAGGCGCTGCCATCGGAAATGTTTCACGTAGTATTAAGCAGATCCGAAGGGAACGCCGACACATGGTGGGGAGCAATGTTCATAGGTTCGCTTTCTTTGGGTCTGGCGTACTGGTGTACAGACCAAAACACTCTACAAAGGACTTTTGCCTGTAAAACACTCGAAGATTCCAGAAAAGCGTTGGTGTTTGGAAGCATAATGAAGTTTCCGATGACATTTATCTGGGGGCTTTTTGGCCTTTGCGCAGTTGTATTGTATCCTCAGATAGTCAAGAGCAACCCGGATGACGCAATGCCGAAAATGGTTACTGAATTACTTCCGGTCGGAACCGCCGGCGCCGCGATTACGGCACTTTACGCTGCCGGCATGTCATCGTGTGATTCATTATTGACTTCAATGTCAACCGTTCTAACCAGAGATATATATCAGAGATTTTTAGTAAAGAACAAACCGGATTTACATTATGTCTGGGCCGGACGAGCGACTATTCTTATACTTTTGTTTTTCAGTTCACTGTTCGCAGCTACCGTTCCGGGCTTTTTCAGCACTGCATACGAGGCATGGCAATCGGTCCTTTCATATATACAATTTCCGTTATTTACGACACTGACGATTGGAATATTCTATAAAAGAGCAACCGCCCTGCCGGCCTTTATAGGTTTGCTGGCAGGGTCAATATCCGCCTTCATTCTGGACAGGTTCATCGGTCCGGTTCTGACGCCATATTGGTGGTCATTTGTATGGGCAGGATGGGCGGGAGGAATCCTGACGGCAGTAATTACCATTGGCGGCAGCCATTTTACCGAACCATACGCGGAAGAAAAATTAAAAGGGCTCTGCTGGGGAACCATAGACGAAAAGGAAGAAGAAAAACCAAAACTGATAATGGATTGGCGTTTCTGGAGCGTCGTATCTTTAGCGATTGGAGTATCGCTGACATTAATCTTCTGGCTGGTTTTATAGGTGATAATATGGAAGAAATGAATCAAAGAAAAGTGTTGGGAATAAGCTTACTGGCATTTGCCATACTCATGCTTACAGTTTGCTTGATATATCAAATAATCACACCATCTGTAAAATTCGTAAATATATGGTTTTCCTATCTTGTCGGAACAGTTCTTTTAGCTATAGGATTGTTAATGGCTTTCGTAAAAAACGCTGATTAAA
>CBDURK010000129.1:0-7857 GCA_965369645.1 uncultured bacterium
AAAGCCAAAAACAAACCCAATTTAAGCCAATACAAAGCCAATTCAAACCCAATTTGCCGAAAGGGTAAAATGAACGCTTTTGCGTGGATAAGGAGCCTTACTATGATATTAATAATGCTACTCGCGGAATTTATCACCCTGAAGGGTGCCAATTTCGAAAATTTTTAGATGGTCTTGACAATAACTTAAAAAGCTGTTAATATAAGGAGTTAAGGTCTTTTTCGTCCGGCCAGGATAATTACAATGATTTCAAAGAGGAAAAAAATGGTGAAAAGTGCTTCTTTTATTGCTTTTAGAGCGATTTTAACTGTCATTGTGTTCGTTTTTGTTTTCCTGCCCTGCGGCTGCAGTTCTTACGAACAAATGGGTGAGACCGCCGCTGAAGGGCGAAGAAGGCATATAAGAAATAGCCGCCTTAACCAGCAGCAGCTAATGGCGGATTTAGATGCATTTATGCTTACTGATAAGCCCAGTAAGCTAACCGACAAAAGGATACCATAATTCGCGCGTATCACATATTACGAGCGAGAAGAACAAAAGGATTTGATTCGTGGAAGTGCTCATCGATTATTTCAGGCGGGTTGCCAATAATAATGACTGGTGGATTGTTGGCATTGAATTAATTCTTATCGGCCTGGTGGTTTACTGGATTGTTGATTTCCTCGAAGGCACTCGTGGAGAGAGATTATTTCGCGGCGTTATACTCATTCTTGTCATCGGCGTGCTCATCTTAAATTTATCCGTTCAACTGTTTGACTTTCCCAGGCTTAAACATCTCTACAAGGGCTTTTTGATTGGCGTTTTGATTATTGCCGTTGCCGCCTTTCAGCCGGAAATTCGAAGAGTCCTCATACGTCTTGGCCAGCCTCGTTTCTGGTCAGGGTCGTTGCACCAGCTTTCAAGGACCGTCGAAGAAATAGTTTCCGGCGTAACTGAACTTTCCGCAGCAAGAATTGGGGCCATTATTGTTATAGAAAAGCAGGTTGCGTTGGGTGAATTTATAGATACCGGCGTTCGTATTGATGCCAAAGTAACGGCCGACCTGCTTAGAACCATTTTCCACCCCGGTACGGCTCTTCACGATATGGCCGTTATTATTCGAGGTGACAGAGTAATTGCCGCCAGCGTACAGTTGCCTTTGGCCGAGGCCGACAGTATCGGTGGTGTCGAGCTCGGTTCGCGGCACCGGGCGGCTATAGGAATATCGACAGGCTCGGATGCCACCTGTTTGGTTGTTAGTGAGGAAACGGGCATCATTTCAATTGCTAAAGATGGAAGAATTACACGGAATATAGACGAATCCGAGCTAAGAAAGCAACTTACAAGAGTTATTTCATGAGTATAACCGTATTGAATATGCGATATCTGCTACCTCAATCTGCAACCGAAATCGAAAAGGCAGAAGTAATACAATGATAAGAAAGATCAAATTCGGCAAGATATCAATTGTGATTTTTTTGACGGTCCTGATTTGGGTCTGGACGGACCTTGACCTGGACGAGGTGCACACAGTCCCAAGGGTCATGATGGGGGTGGCCCACAGTGACGAACTCCTGGTCAGTTTCAACGGTCAACCAGAGGCTTCGATTAATAATATTGATCTTAAAGGTCCGGCCAAAAAAATCACAGAGGTAAGGCGAGGACTGGACGATGGTACGAAGAAGCTTGATTTAACTCTGAATCCTGAGCGGGAAGGGATGATTACTACCGGCTCACATACTCTCAACGTTCTGGATTTTCTCAAAAGAAGCGATGAGATAAAAGAGCTTGGAGGCCTTACGGTTGAAGATTGTAAACCGGAGATAATTGAAGTTAATGTCGTTAAGCTTGAAAAAAAATTGTTGGAAATCGAATGTGTCAATGAAAACGGAATCCCTTTAACGCCTAAGAGCATTGAACCAGAGAAAGTTGAAATGTATGTGCCCGCCGACAGCAGATTGAAAGCCCAGGTCCTGTTGACGAGCAGGGATATCACACAGGCGAGACTCTCTGTCGTTGAAAAAACTCCGCATGTTGTATTAGCAGCAAATCAGAAAAGGGAGGCCCTCACCAATGTGAGAATTAAAATGTCGCCGGAAGCAGACTCGTTGACCGAATATCCCATAGATGCCTCGCTTGGATTTACATTAAGTAACAATCTCGTAGGTGAATACAAACCGGTTATACCCACTTCCAATTACAATAATTTGGTATCTTTTTCAATATTTGCAACTGCGGCAGCCAAAGAGGCTTATGAAAATGAATCATACCAGATATTTTTGTATATTCTTGACGGTGACGAAAAAAAGGGGCCGGACGAGGAGCAGCGCAGAAATGTAGTTTACAATTTCCCCGAAGAATTTGTCCGCAAAAACGAAATCAGGCTTAAAGGGGAACCGGGAACAGCCGTATTTAAGTTGATACCCCTAAGTCCTGCTGAGACTCCGGCTTCCGGAACGAATTGAAAAAGACTATCAAAGCCTCGATGGTCATCCATAATGACAGTGCAAAAATTCCACCCCCAATTATAACGAGAAGCCAGTTGCCCTTGCTGATAAAACTCATTTCGTTTTTGACCATAGCCCAAACTGTAATTACCAGCATAATCAAACACGGCACTGCGGTTACAAGGAATTTCAGTCCGCCCTTACGTTTGAGATAAAGTGTAATCAGCAGCAGAGCCAGAGCGGCCAGGAGTTGATTTGCGCTTCCAAATAACGGCCAAAGCATCATTGCGCCTTTGCCGTCTGCGCCCGTGGCGAATGCCAGCCCGGCTGCTGTAACTACGGCAAAACTGGTTGCTGCCCATCGGTTTGCCAAAAACGGAATTCGCAGGTCGGTTGCCATCTCACTTATAACGTATCGCTGGATTCGCGTCGAGGTATCGAGTGTTGTGCCGGCGAACGAAGCGATGAATACGCCCATAATTGTAATTCCAACTGTCTCAGGTATTCCGATTTGCCCCATCATATTAGCCGCACCGATAACTACCGGGGCTATTTTGTCGGATAAACCCTTGGCTCCTATCCAGGTGCTGTATTGATGCTGCCATGCGGCCTGCCCCGTTAGAATTGTGCCGTTGTCGAGCTTTAGAGCCATTCCGATGCCAGCCGCGACACAGATCAAAACCAGTATAGCCAGGAAACCTTCTAACAGCATGGAGCCGTACCCAACGAACTGGCAGTCGGTTTCATTGGAGACCTGTTTTGAGCTTGTGCCGGAGGCAACCAGCGAGTGGAATCCGCTGATGGCGCCGCAGGCGATTATAACGAACATAAAAGGCCAAATCGGCGGAGTACCGGTAGGAAGCGCCCTGTTGACAGCCGGCGCAACAAGGGGAAGATTACCCGATAAGGAAGCAACTACGGCACCGCCAACCAACAGACCCATAGCGATAAAGAGCTGCCAGGCGTTGATATAATCCCTTGGCTGCAGGAGTGTTGTGACCGGTAGTGTCGAAGCCACCCAGGCGTAAATCAGCAGAATTATTACCCTAAGTCCTGTGGATGGTATCCCAAAGACTGCCCCGAGTTTGATTGGCAGTAAAGTGCCTACGGCAATACACAGATACATTCCGATTACCGCTATTGCCGTTGCAAGGGCTATGTTGGCAGTCTTTTTATAGACGGCGAAGCCCAGCGCAACGGCTATTGGAATTTGCAGCCAGACCGGAACGACTGCACTGGGAAACCTGGTAAAAACGGCCGCTATCACAACGCCGAATATTGCGATAACAATCAGCAGGCTCAAAAATACAACGGCGAAGAATATAAATCGCACACGCATATTGATATATTTGGCGGCGACTTCTGATAAGCTTTTGCCCTCGTTTCGCAGCGAGACAACCAATGCGCCCAAGTCGTGCACCGCTCCCATAAAGATGGAGCCGAAGAACACCCAGAGGATTGCCGGCAGCCAGCCCCAGATAATTCCTATTGCCGGGCCGACGATCGGACCCGTGCCGGCGATTGAAGTGTAATGATGTCCAAAGATTATACCCTTTCGGGCCGGGACATAATCGATACCGTCATGCAGTTCCACGCTCGGAACGGATGCGTTTTTATTAAGTTTGAATATCTTTTTTGCCAGAAACCGCCCGTAAGTATGATAAGCCACCAGATACCCGGCCCCACAAATCAGTATCAACAAAAGCGTATCCATCTTTTGTACCTCGTATTTTGTATTAACTTTTTCTTAGCTATTTTTTCCTGTGTGGCCTGGCCAGGAGTTTTATCGGCACTTCTTCTATGAGCAGCAAGGTTCGCAACCGGTTTACGACGTATCTGAGATAGTTTTCTTCGAACAATTCGGGCTTGTTTACGAACATAAGCATCGTAATCGGATTTACCGCAATTTGCGTAGCATAGTAAATTTTTGGCCAGCCCTTTTTTTTGCCTCTGGAGGTGCCGATTTTTTCCTGTTTAATAATTTCGAACACTTTATTTAATTTTACAGTGGGGATCCATGTTGTTGTCTGTTTGAAGATTTCCGTCGTCAAATCCAGAACACTCTGGATGTTTTTCGCTTCGGTTGCTGTTGTAAAAGCTATTGGAGCATATTTTAAGCCCGGCAGAACTTTCGTCAAATATTCCTGGTAGTCTTCGGTAGCGGCCGAATCTTTGGCCAGGTCCCATTTATTAATGATTATTATACAGCTTTTATTTTCTTCGGCGATGAGTTTGGCTAATTTCTTATCGACCTGCGAGACGGGAACGGCAGCATCTATGATAAACAGCACGACGTCGGCGCGACGAATCGACCGTTCTGCACGAACATAGCCGTAGAACTCGATACTGTTGGCCATCTTTCTTTTCTTTCTAACCCCAGCCGTATCGATAACAATGATGGTCTTGCCGTCTTTTTCAAATCGCACATCAACAGCGTCTCTGGTAGTTCCGGGCGTTTCACTGACAATTACCCGCTCGAAACCCGCCATAGCATTTACGAGAGTGCTCTTGCCGGCGTTTCGCTTGCCGACTATAGCTACTTTCATATCGGGTATTGCCGGCTGGCCCGTCTCTAAAGTTGCGATTTTATCGAAGATTTTATCGAGCAGGACCGCTTTGTTGAGATTGTTCTGTACTGAAACGCATAGAAATTCGCCGAAGCCGAGTTTGGAAAATTCTCCAGCGGCGGGAAACATCCTGGCTATGTCGGCTTTGTTGGCAACGCCGATGACGTCGAGATTGTTTTTGCGCAGAAGCTGTGCTATTTTTTCGTCTAACGGCACGATACCGTCACGAATATCGACCATAAATATTACAAGCTGTGCCGATTCAATCGCCTGGAAGATTTGATATTCGATATGTTCGCTCAACTGGTCGCTATCGACTATTCCATATCCGCCGGTATCGATAAGCTCAAAATAACGCTCGTCTCTGCCGATAAAGGTGCTGACGCGGTCTCTTGTGACCCCGGCCGTAGGCTCGACTATACTTATCATCGCACCTGCCAGTGCATTTAACAGACTGCTTTTACCGACATTCGGCCGGCCAATTATAGCTACTTTAGGTATTGCCATATTTTTCCAACTGTTTTTATTGACTATTTTTTCTCTATTATTTACTATTTTATGTATCTAACAGTCAATGTTCAATTTTTAAAGCTGCAAGGATTTTTTCAGGGTGAGGAGGATTTATGGACAATAATCGACGGGATTTTTTGAAAATGATAGCCGCCGGGACCGCGGCGGCGGCACTGCCAGCGCAGGCACAGAGGCCGAAGAAAAGAAGCAGTGAGCCGGTCGTGCAAAAGGCTCTGCCGCGCTGGCGGGGTTTTAATTTTCTGGATATGTTCACGATGCGAAGCAAAGCTGATTTTCCGGAGGATGATTTCCGCTGGATGCGCGACTGGGGATTTGACTTCGTTCGTTTTCCAATGTGCTATAGATTATGGATAGAAGACGGGGACGACTATAAAATCCACGAGCCGATGCTGGAGAAACTCGATAGGGCTGTGGAGCTTGCCGGAAAATATGGTCTTCACGTCAGTCTGAATTTTCATCGCGGGCCCGGCTATTCGGTGAACAGGGAATTCACCGAACCATTCAATCTGTGGAAGGACAAAGAGCCGCTCGAAGCATTCTGCTTTCATTGGCAGATGCTTGCCAGGCGCTATCGTGGTATTTCAAGAGATAAGCTCAGCTTCGATTTGATCAATGAGCCGCCTTCTATCGGACAGCTTATGAGCCGCAGCGACCATGAGCGTGTAGTCCGTACAACAGTTGCGGCCATCCGTGAAATAAATCCCAATCGAATCGTCGTAGCCGATGGTATGAGCTGGGGGAACGAACCGGCACCGGAATTGGCCGACCTTGGAATCGCCCAGAGCACGCGGGCTTATCAGCCAATGTTTATCAGTCACTATAAAGCCTCCTGGGTGAATGGTGACAGATTTCCCGAACCTGCCTGGCCCGGAAACGGCTGGGATCGTAAGCGTCTGGAGCAGCACTACAAGAAATGGGCCGACCTTGCTAAACAAGGCGTTGGCGTTCACTGCGGAGAAGGTGGTGCTTATAACAAGACGCCGCATAAAATTGTCTTAACCTGGCTGCGTGATGTCCTGGAGATACTTACCAGCCATGGTATCGGCCTGGCAGTCTGGAACTTGCGCGGGTCTTTCGGCATTCTGGATTCCGGCCGAAAAGATGTGGAATATGAAGACTTCCACGGCCATAAGCTCGACCGCAAATTACTTGAGCTGCTGCGGGAGTTCGAATAAGCACATCTTAAAAAAATCAGAAGGCTGCCGACTGAAGTGGATTCCTGATCCACAATAGGTTTTGCTCAAAATCGAGCACAATCACAGTTTCTCTAAAGAAACCTATTCCCAGCGTAAACTCGTCCTTTCCAAATGGATTATCATCTGTAATGACGTGAATCCTGGCATCATTTATCGAGATATTTCCCAGGGCAAGTTGTTCTACAGTAATATTTCTGCTCGGCAGCCAGCCGGAAAGGGGGGTTCTCAGTTGACCTTTTTCCTGGTACCGTATATGCAAGCCGGAGGAAATCTTTGCCCATATACTTTCCGTGATAATCAATCCCGGGGCGGCACCTGTATCTAACTCTATGTGTTGCGTTTGGCCGGCAAGCGGGATATCAACAACTAATCTGGCGTACTGCTTGTTACTGTGCTCTATCGATATCGGGTAATGATGCCACGAATTGCTGTCTTGTGGATTAAACGAGTTGTTTGTTGCGAATTCTACCTCTCGGGTGACATTGTCGAGAAGTATATAGCTGAATTCTTTCATCAGGTTTAGGCCAAGGTTAAGTTTTTTTTCCTTCCATATTGTTTGGCCGAGCACATGCCTTTCATAATGCGTGAGCCAGTATTCACAGGCGGGATGGACTATCGTTAGAGTCCCTATCTTGAGCTGGTCGATGTGGCAAAGCCCACCGATATTCTTGCCGAGTTCGTATATAGGATAAATCTCTAAGCCAGCGTCCAGCACAAGAGAATCAGTAACTGCAAGATATTTAGTGGCTCCGCTGTCTATTACAAGGGGGTAGCTTTTTCCATCATTCACTTGGGCTAATACCTGAACATTTGGTGAGTTCTCACGCATTTTCACACGGCAGCGGCCTTGATGATGTATCTCGGTTTTGTCCCACTTTACATTTACGCGATTAGTCCCATGGCTGATTACCTCAAAAATGACGTGGTTCGGATCCATCAGGCGAACACCCGGTGAAGACTCAAAATCATGCGCATAAACATATACCATCTTGTCTGTCCATTTCACAGCCAAAATGAGCGCCCAGCATAGGGCGGTAAATGTTACCAGTGAGATTATTGCTACAGTCTTTTTCCGCATCACACAATCCCGAAGGCATTTTAACAAAAGTTCAGTAGAACATTATAATAGACGTATGA
>CBDURK010000130.1:0-7684 GCA_965369645.1 uncultured bacterium
AATTTCCAGGCCAAACAACAACTTAAACTACTCGTTTTAACGCTATCCGTTGAATACATTAGGTCCGAAATTATCTCCTTAATCGGCACAGATATGACAAATTCTGCCATCGGTTATGCAGGAGATTAAAAAGAGAATATAGCAGACCCACGAGCAGGGTAGCCATACAGGACCTTATCTTTGAAGTTGACGGCGATGGTTGATTCTGATATTCTGCGCTTATATTGATAATTGAATACTTGTTTAAGAGAGGACATTATGAAACGAAGAACATTTCTTGGAATAAGTGCTGGTACGGCCGGCAGCCTCTGTTTGGCGGGTTGTGAAAGTCTGAACGCGATGCTGGGCGGTTCAAAAGTTCCTTTTAAGATTTCGCTCGCCCAGTGGTCGTGGCACAGAAGGCTTCGCGGCCAGCAGCAGCCGAAGATGGACAATCTCGATTTCGCCGCGAATGCCCGGAAATTCGGCATAGAAGCGGTCGAGTACGTCAATCAGTTCTTCAAGGACAAGGCTGAAGATACGAGTTACCTGGCCCAGATGAAAAAACGCGCAAAAGACAACGGCGTCGAATCCGTATTGATTATGTGCGACGGTGAAGGCAACCTCGGCGACCCAGATTCGCAGAGGAGAACACAGGCCGTCGAAAACCACTACAAGTGGCTCGAAGCTGCCAAATATCTCGGCTGTCACTCGATACGTGTCAATGCCGGCTCCAGAGGCACATACGAGCAGCAGCTTGAACTGGCCGCAGACGGACTGCAGCGTCTAAGCGCAAAGGCCGTCGAATACAAGCTCAACGTTATTGTCGAAAACCACGGCGGCCTGTCATCCAACAGCCAGTGGCTCACCAGGGTCATCAAGAAGGTCGGCCTGCCCAATTGCGGGACACTGCCCGACTTCGGCAATTTTCCACCGGTAGCGGATAAATATATATCCGTCGAAATGCTAATGCCCTACGCAAAAGGAGTCAGCGCCAAAAGCTATGACTTCGATGAAAATGGCGATGAAACTAAGATTGATTTTTACCGTATGATGAAGATTGTCGTTGATTCCGGCTACACAGGCTATGTCGATATCGAGTACGAGGGCAACAGACTCAGCGAAGACGATGGTATCATAGCTACAAAAAAACTGCTGGAAAAAATTCAACAACAGATGATGAATGCGTAAGACAAGACCGTCAAAAAGCGGTATTGCCGTTTTATTTCAGCTTTGAGTATAAAGTATGATTGTCGGTGTACTGACAGCTAATCTTTCCCTGCAGGGGATAACCTCGCTAAAGGGAAAGCGAAGTATAATCAAGAGCTTAATCGGCAGGCTCAAAAGCAGATTCAATATCTCAATTTCGGAAGTTGACCACCAGGACAGCAAGGCCCTCGCAGTTATCGGTATATCAATAGTCGGCAACGACTCTCACTTCATAGACCAGCAGTTTGACGCCATAATTCACTTTATGCGCAACGACGGCCGGTTCTATTTGAGCCAAGTCGAACGGGAAACCTTCTCGTAAAAAAATCAGCGTCTCGTAAACTTATCAAATACTGTAATGACCGGCAGGGCATTGCCGTCATCATCGAACATGCCTCTTCTGCGAAGGCCTCCCCTGACCGCCGGCTCCCACCAGAAAATACCTTTGCCTCTATTATCGGGAGTGTTAAGAACGACTCGATTTACCTCTTCCAAAAACTGTCTCTGGCCTTCAGGGGTCTCCGGAAAAGGTGCTTTCTTATTTTTATATTCGGCCGGTCTCCAGTTATACGCCACTTCTACGAGAATAATGTCCTTCTTGTATTCATTGGCCATGAATATCATATTGTCTCTAAGCTCAAGTAAGGTGCCGTGCCACCACGGGTAGTAGGACTGTCCGATGATATCGTATCTAATTCCGTAAGAGTGCCACTTATCAAAAAAGGCCTTTGTCCGGCTCCTGCTGCCGCCTTTATCGATATGTACCATAATCAAGGGACGTTTACCATTGCCCCTGCCGGCATCGACACCGTTAATCCCCGCCTTCATCAGCTCAGCGAAATTGTCCCAGTTACCGGTCAGCTTGCCATCGGGCCAAAGCATACCATTCGAAATTTCATTACCAGGCTGGACCATATCGGGCAGAACACCGGCCTCCTTAAAGGCAATGATTGTATCGCGGGTATATTCGAAAACAGCCTGCACCAGTTCATTATGAGACTTGTCCGCCCAGGCCTTGGGGATATATTGTTTGCCAGGATCGGCCCAGGTATCGGAGTAGTGGTAATTTAGCAAAAACTTGAAGCCAAGTTTCTTAGCCTCCTGAGCCAGTGCAATAGTATATTCAAGATTGTTCGGCAGGCGCGTCGGTGTGTGGAACAGTCGCAGCCGAATCCAATTGTAGCCGTGCTCTTTGAATATCTGAAGACCCGGTTTTTCTTCGCCATCGTCCTTGAACGCAGTTCCACTTTCCTCGGCTTGTTCGAGAAAGGATAAATCCGCACCGATGGCGTAATCCATCGCCTGAGCATATCCGCATATACACAACTGCACTACAAAACAGAATATTACTATTCCAGACAGCGAAACCTTATGAAATATATTTTCTGTTTTCATTTTTACTGCCCTCTTTTTCATTATTGTCACTGCATCTTGATACTTACATATTCACATTTGAAATCAGGCTTCTATTACATAATCATATCAACGATATACCTTGCGCCGATAAATATATCCACCGCCATTGCCGCACAAAGCACAAGCTGCCGCAACAGCCGCATTCGTAATTTCGCGCGTATCATAAAGAATATAATCGCCCCCACAATCGCACCGAGTACATACATTTTACCGGCTTCGGTAAAGAGTTTTGCGTATCCCGCCCCCAGACCTAAAAATGTCTGAAAGTATTTCGATGCCAGCAGTAACGTTACGATAGAAAGTACAGCCATAATCGCCGCGGTCACCAGTATCCACCAGCGGTCGGCAAAGCCGGCCGAGGCAAGCCCCTGCATTCCTGCACCTATAAGCACCGAACAGCACAAGACCGGGGCCGCAAGCCAGATTACAGGGCTTACCTCATAGAATGAACCGCAAAAAGCTAAAGTTGTCCCGACAGCAACAATTAAAATCACACTGTACCGCCGGGCCGCCAGCAGCATAGAAAAACCAATAACCAGCGCCGCTATCGGAATATGGTAAAAGCCAATCAGAGTCAGGTTTTGTTTGGCCGTGATAAGCGGCGCCAATAAGCCCGTCAAATCAGCCGTATGCAGTCTGGCCTGTGTTGACACTGGGAATAATCGGTAATGACTGGACCCCTGAAAAAAAAACACTATCGCCAGAAACGGCAGAACCACAAATGGAATCCTTAACCATCGCCACTTCTCTTTAAAACCAAAAGCAGCCGGACAAAACAGCCATGGTATAGCCGCCGCCAAAAGACCGGTCGTAGGGTGAAATTTGGCTAACCCAAGCATGAATGGTCCGAAGCCGTAAATAGCCCCTGCAAAAAACGACTCAGCAAATCCGGCCACCCAACGCCGGCTAAGAACATAACACCCCAACGATGCCAGACAAACATTCACAACTAAAAGGTATTGCCATCTGTCGAGCCGGCTCAAATAAGGCCCGTATAAATGCCCGGCGAAGACCGTATATATTATCCCCGCGGTGAGGAATCTGATTAAACTGCGCCCTTTTATACTCATTCTTTCGCAAACGTAGAAAAGCGTAAAATTAAAACGCAACGTGCATAAACAAAACTATAAAAGCCAAACACAAGTGATTAAGAACCTGACAAAATCAGGATTAGAGTTCGACCTTTGTTTCTGTTTTTTTGGCGGAATCCGGCTTTACTTCCACAATATTTATCGTCCTGCCCGCTTTTGGACGTGCCGATTTCGGGCACTCGCCGGTCCAGCAATAAAGACATAGTTCCTCTTTCGGCCGCCCTACAGCTTCTACCATATCATCAACGGTCTGATATCGAAGCGTCGTAACGCCTAAATCCCTGGCAATCCATTCGATCATTCTTTTATATTTTTCGGAATTTACGTCCAGATATTCAGATACATCATCCACGTCGCGACCTTCCAGAGACCGAATGGCTTTGCGAGCGGCAAGCTCATGGATTGAGCGTGTGGAAAGATTGAACCTGCACGGATACATCAGCGGCGGACAGGCGGGCCTTACGTGTATCTGTTTGGCGCCGCAATCCCAGAGCTTTTTTATGGCGAAGTTCTTAAGCTGCGTTCCCCTGACGATGGAATCTTCACATACGACTATGCTGTTATCTTTTATTACCTCTTTAATGGGGATAAGTTTCATCTTCGCGATAAGGTCACGTGTCTGCTGTGAAGGCGGCGTATAACTTCTCCCGTACCCGGGCGTGTATTTCACAAGCGGGCGTCTGAAGGGCTTGCCTGATTCCATCGCATATCCCAGCCCGTGAGCAAATCCGGAATCCGGAACTCCCGAAACCACATCAACTTCAATATCCTTATCGCGCCTCGCAAGGCATCGTCCGCATTTTTCCCTGACTATCTCGGTGTTTATTCCTTCATAGTTTGAAGCTGGAAAGCCGGTATATATCCATAGAAACGTACAGATTTGGTTTATCTTTCCTCTGCCGGGGCTCTTCTGTGCTATGCCGTCTTCGTTTATCAGAATTACCTCCCCCGGTTCAATGTGTTTCGTAACATCGAATCCGTTGTTTGGGAAGGCACTGGTCTCAGCAGTCACCGCCCATGCATCCGGCCGCCTGCCAATAATAAGCGGGGTATATCCAAGCCTGTCTCTTGCCGCATATATCCCGTCTTTATGCAGCAATAAGAGCGAACATGAGCCCTCGATAACCTCAAACATCTTTTCTATGCCATCTACCAAATCCCTTCCCTGGTTGATTAATTTTGCTATCAGTTCTGTAGTATTAACCGATCTTCTGCTTACCTCACTGAAAGATATTCCTTCCTTCAACAGTTTGGCCGCAAGCTTGTCGGCGTTTTCCACGAATCCGCTGGTGACTATACAAAACGGTCCAAATTTCGATTTCAGATAGATAGGCTGTTCCTCATAGTCGCTGATAACGCCAATGCCTTTGTTGCCATTTATCTTTTCATAATCATCAAAGAATTTTGACTTAAACTGGCTCTGGCTCAGGCTGTGTATCTGGCGGGTGAAATCATCTCCAAGCACCGCTATGCCTCCGTACTCAGTCCCAAGATGCGAATGATAATCGGTGCCGTAGAAAAGTGTTTCTGCACAATTCTTCTTCGAGACTACTCCAAAAATGCCACTCATTTTTACCTCCTTTGTAAAGATTTACGCGGTTTAGAATTTTAGAATGCTCAACAAAACTGTTAATACCCTCGATTCGAACATTGTATCATATTCGCATCATTAATGCGAATAGCTATTTGAAGACTACCTTGCCGGCGCCGGAAGTAACCCGGCCTATCTTATAGACGCGCTCTCCGTAGTTTGTCAGTTTTTTAGTGATGGATTCGGCGAAATCTTCCGCCACTATCAGCACAAACCCTATCCCCATATTAAAGACCCGGAACATTTCCCCCTCTTCGACCGGCCCGGTCTTTTGCATAAAGGTAAATATCTTCGGAACAGGCCAGCTCGATTTTTTTATTGCAGCATCGCAGTTCTCCGGCAGCACTCGAGGTATATTTCCCACCAGACCTCCACCGGTTATATGTGCCATCCCGTGAACTATTCGTTTGACCTTGTATCGCGAAAGCAATTTTATAATCGGACGAACATAAATTCGAGTCGGCTCCAGCAGCACATCACCAACGGAAGCACCACCGAGTTCATCCGGACAATCTGTTATTTTGAGCTTCGCCTGCTTAAAGCAAATATTGCGGGCCAACGTATAACCGTTACTGTGCAGCCCGCTCGATGCAAGGCC
Source organism: uncultured bacterium (assembly GCA_965369645.1). Lineage (GTDB taxonomy): Bacteria > Planctomycetota > Phycisphaerae > Sedimentisphaerales > Anaerobacaceae > NIOZ-UU13. The sequence goes on from CBDURK010000130.1 coordinate 5,885, forward strand.
CAGAATCACATCACCCTTTTGTATAATTTCGCCTGTAATTATTTTCTTTCGCTCGACAACACCCACGGCAAAGCCGGCCATATCGAAATCACCAGCCGAATAAGTGTCCGGCATTTCCGCGGTCTCTCCGCCTATCAGCGCGCAGTTAGCTTCCCGGCAGCCTCTCGCAACGCCTTTTACAAGCTCAGATACTATTTTAGGCTCCAGCTTATGAACTCCCAGATAGTCGAGAAAGAACAACGGTTCGGCGCCCTGAACGAGCATATCATTAACGTTCATCGCAACAAGGTCGATACCCACTGTATCGAACCTCTTGACCTTCTCGGCCAACTGGACCTTACTGCCCACCCCGTCGGTGCAGGCAACAAGAACAGGATTCTTGTAATTTCTTTTGAACAGCCGCTCGTCATAATCGAGCCGAAACATCCCCGCAAAGGCATTGTGTGACTGGATAACCCGCGGTCCGAATGTGCTGGCTACCGCCGAAGAAATCTGATTAACCATCTCCTCCCCGGCATCTATACTCACACCGGATTGCTCATAGGTTATATATTTGCTCATTTTTCGCCGCTTTTGCTTTACAGAAATCCCCGAATCCGAACTATGCTATTGTTCGTGCTCAAACATATTCATTTGAAATCGCTCCATTGCGAATTTATTAACTGCAATATCTACAGGTATTCTGTATTTGCCGCTCCAGCAGGCCGTACAGTAGTGGTCGTCCGGAAATTTCGCACATCCAAGCATGCCTTCAAGCGACACATAGCCGACGCTGTCAACTTCAAGAAATTCCGCGATTTGTCCTAAATCGCGATTGTTCGCCAGCAACTCCTCCCTGGTTGGAAAATCAATACCGTAAAAACAGGGAAATCTGATCGGAGGACAGCTCACCCGCATATGAATCTCTTTAGCCCCGGCCTGGCGCATCGCCCGGATCTTGCCTCTGGTAGTCGTGCCGCGGACAATCGAGTCGTCCACTACCACAACTCGCTTTCCATCCACAACTTCTTTAATCACAGCCATCTTGAGTTTAACTTACAGCTCCCTTAATTTCTGTTCCGGCGAGATAAAAGTTCTGCCTACATAGTGGCTTCTGACTAATCCCATATCGAAAGGTATTTTACTTTCTTCCGCATACCCTACCGCCGCGGATGTCCCGGAGTCCGGCACCGGTATTACCACGTCGGCATCAACGGGATGTTCTTTTGCCAGTCGCCTCCCGAGATTCTTTCTGAACTCGTGAACGTTTTCGCCGAAAAAGGTGCTGTTTTGTTTGGCGAAGTAAACATGCTCGAATATACAGTGGGCCGGAGTTACAGTGCCCCGTTTAACGAAAAAACTGCTGTGCAGCCCGTCTTTATCCAGCCGAACGATTTCACCGGGCTCAACTTCACGAATAAACTTTGCGCCCATAACATCAAAGGCACACGTTTCACTGGCAACTACGTATGCACCCTTGTCCGTTTGGCCTATACTTAAAGGCCTGATTCCGTAAGGGTCCCGCGCCGCTTCAATACGGTCGGCAAATAAAAACAGCAGGCTATATGCGCCCTGAAGATGGTTCAATACGTGTCCCAAATACTCCGGATTGCCGGCATGGGTCGGTTTGGCGAGTAAATGAATAATTACCTCGGTATCGTTAGTGGACTTAAAAATACTGCCGTGAGCCTCATATTCATCCCGCAGCAATTGTGCATTTACAAGATTGCCGTTATGCGCCACCGCCACCTGCCCACGGGAGTACTCAGCCAAAAGGGGCTGACAATTCACCGCCGTGCTTGAGCCTGTCGTTGAATATCG
>CBDURK010000131.1:0-7672 GCA_965369645.1 uncultured bacterium
AGCGTACGAATGCCTATCGTATTGCAGTAGTACGAGGGCTTCGCAGTGTAATGCAGCTTCAATTTACCGATGATATCGATATGTTCTATATATCCGAATCAAAGCGTAACTACGTTCGCGGGGGCATAAGAACAACGGTTTACGACAACCAGATTCGCTGCGATAATGTTCAGCACAATCTGATGGCAATCCTGAAGATACTCGATGCATTCGAACAGGATGATTACAAGGGAATATGATACCCAGGAATCACTTTGCCCTTAAACCAATCCGCTCTTTTGATAAGTTAATATCCCATCAGCCGCCGGAATTTTATGAGCTACCCGGGGCCGGCAAACAGATTTGGCCTTGCACAGATATTGAGTTGTTGAAGGCTAAATCCGCAAGATAACATCCATGTCAGTTGCTATTATCAACCGGATTTGGTATCTTAGGATGATGAATGATTTCGTAGTAAATTGAATTTTAGACTAAAATGTGACCGGTAACAAATGGTTCCAGAAGTATTAATATTTTTTAGACTCTTAAATGCGGCTCGAACTCAAAGACAATATTCGTTAATCATCCGAATCCCTGATGGTGGCAACGGAGAAGGGGATAGATTGTGGTCGATATATTAAACATCCCTGATTCAGAATCGAACTCTGCTATGAGCCAAAGCAAAGGAGCGAAATTAGAAATAAAGGGACTCGTATTCGACGTCAAGAAGTACGCCATACATGACGGTCCGGGTATCCGCACGACAGTGTTCTTCAAAGGCTGTCCGTTGGAATGTCAGTGGTGCCACAATCCGGAAAGCTGGAGGGCTTACGCCGAACACGGCTTTCGCAAGGGCCGATGCGTCGGATGTCTTCAATGTGTGGAGATATGTCCCGAACAGGCAATTTCGATTATCGACAACAGACCTGTAACAGATATGATTAAATGCAGCCTCTGCGGCCGGTGCGCAGATACCTGTATAGCCTGTGCGAGGGAGATTATTGGGCGAGAAATGACGGTTAGTGATGTTATGGTTGAAGTAGAACAGGATGTCATTTTCTACGACCAGTCAGGGGGCGGGGTAACAATCTCCGGGGGCGAACCGTTAATGCAGCCGGAGTTCCTTCTTGCCGTGCTAAATCAATGCCGGAAACAGCGGATACATACAGCAGTGGATACAAGCTGTTACGCAGAGTCAAAGATTGTGGAAATGGTCAGCAAAAAAACCAACATGTTTCTTTGCGATATTAAACACATGGACAGTGAAATCCACGAGCATTTTACCGGCGTGGGAAATAATCTGATATTGGACAATATCAGGCGCATTTCAGAGGCATGTAAAGAAATCATTATCAGGATACCTGTTATCCCGGGTTTTAACGATGAGAAGGCGAACATTGAAGCAACCGGCAAATTTACAGCATCACTGCCCAGTGTCATCAGAGTAGATATTTTGCCTTTTAATCGCGGAGGAAAAGAAAAATCGGCTCGACTTACGGCTCAGAACAAACACCTGCAAGTCGAAACTCCCGATGAGGAGCGGATGAACTCGATTGCAAAGAATCTCAGTAAATACGGATTTGAAGTCAAGATTGGTGGTTAGTAATATGAACGAACGAGTAGCAAAATTACGGAAACAAAGTGTTGAGACCAGGCCGTACATATCAACCGAACGGGCGGAACTATTGACCGAATTTTATAAGAGTGATATTCCCCAACGAGAATCTGTTCCAGTTACCCGGGCCTTGTCTTTCAAACACCTTATGGAGAACAAGACAATATGCATTAACGATGGTGAGCTGATTGTTGGTGAACGTGGTCCGGCCCCGAAGGCAACTCCAACTTACCCTGAGCTGTGCTGCCATTCCCTTGAGGACCTGCGCATACTAAATAGCCGGGAAAGAACGCCCTTTGTGGTTACTGAAGAGAACAGAAATATCTACAGCGAGAGCATCATTCCTTTCTGGACAGGCAAAACCATGCGGGAAAAACTCTTCGGCGCGATGGACCAAAAATGGCACCAGGCATTCAAAGCAGGAGTGTTTACCGAATTCATGGAGCAGCGTGCACCCGGCCATGCTATTCTTGACGATAAGATTTACCACAAAGGTATGGTGGACTTTAAGCGTGACATCGAAGAGAACCGTAAGAAACTCGATTATCTCAACGACCGCCGCGCCTATGAAAAAGACCAGGAATATCAGGCAATGAGTATTTGCGCCGATGCCGTTATTATTTTCGCTCAGCGATACGCCGCCAAGGCGAGGGAATTAGCACAACAGGAAAATGACCCGGTTCGCCGCAGTGAACTGGAAACAATTGTCGAGGGCTGTACACAGGTACCGGCTCACGCACCTCGTAATTTCCGGGAGGCTTTGCAGGCATACTGGTTTGTACATTTGTCCGTGATTACGGAATTAAATACGTGGGATTCCTTTAATCCCGGTCGGCTCGACCAGCATCTGTTGCCATTCTATAAGCAAGGTCTAAAAAATGGAAGCTTAACAGACGAACAGGCGAAAGAACTGCTGCAATGTTTCTGGGTCAAGTTCAATAATCAGCCCGCCCCGCCGAAAGTCGGAATTACAGAAGAGCAAAGCGGAACCTATACCGACTTTGCATTGATTAACATCGGGGGGATAAGGCCGACCGATGGAGGTGACGCTGTCAATGACGTTTCATATATGATGCTGGATATAGTCGAAGAGATGCATCTGACCCAGCCAAGCTCCTGTATCCAAATCAGCAAGAAGAATCCGGAAAGATTTCTCAAACGTGCCTGTGAGGTTATTCGTACCGGGTCCGGCCAGCCATCCGTCTTCAACACCGACGTCATCATCAAGGAAATGCTTCAGGACGGCAAAAATATGACGGACGCCCGTACCGGTGGTCCCAGCGGCTGCGTTACAGTAAGCTCGTTCGGCAAGGAAAGCTGCACCCTGACCGGATATATAAACTGGCCCAAGATTTTCGAACTGGCATGTAATGACGGCGTAGATCCGAACTCAGGCGAGCAGGTTGGTCCTCAAACCGGTGATGTGCGCGAATTTACTTCCTATCAGCAGCTAATGGATGCCTATAAGGAACAACTCGGTTATTTCATCGACCTGAAAATCAAAGCCAACAATATCATCGAACGGCTTTATGCCAATTATATGCCTGCTCCATTTATGTCAATTGTAATGGACGACTGCATCGCCAGCGGACTCGATTATCACAACGGTGGAGCAAGGTATAATCCGACCTATATCCAGGGAGTCGGTATCGGTACTGTAACCGATGCGTTGGCAGCGGTGAGATGTCACGTTTTCGATAAACAAGATATTGCGATGGATGAATTACTAACAGCGATGCGGGATGATTTCGAGGGGTATGAAAACATGCAGCAAAAGCTACTATATCATACGCCCAAATACGGCAACGATGATGATTACGCAGACAGCATTGCCGGAGAGATATTTAACGCCTACTATGATTTGCTCAACGGCCGTCCGAATACCAAGGGCGGCAAGTATCGTGTAAACCTGCTTCCTACAACGGTACATATCTATTTCGGCTCTGTCACAGGTGCGCTGCCTAACGGCAGAAAAGCCGGCGAGTCGGTTTCCGAGGGCATATCACCAACCCAGGGCTCCGATATCAAAGGTCCGACCGCTGTTATCAAGTCGGCAGCCAGAATCGACCATGTCCGTACCGGCGGAACTTTGTTAAATATGAAATTCAATCCGCAGATGCTCGACGGTGATGGTATTGATAAACTCGGCCATCTAATCAGGTCCTATTTCAAGCTCGACGGTCATCATATCCAATTCAACGTCATTGATGCTGAAACTCTTCGAAAAGCCCAGCAAAATCCTGAAAAGCATCGTGACCTTATTGTAAGGGTGGCCGGCTATAGTGATTATTTCGTAGATGTAGGAAGGGATTTGCAAAACGAAATCATCGCCCGAACCGAACAGCAATCATTATAGAATACTTCTCTTTAATTAATATTTTGTTTGAATGAAAGTTTATTTTGTTCAGGTATAAATGGAGATTTATAATGAAAATAAACTCTGTCATGGTGACGTTATTTGTTCCGGCTCTTTTTCTTTGTGGCTGCGGGAATATCGCAAAAGAAAAACAGTTAGAACAGTTTATTGATATTCATGTCGCAAAAGTCGAACCTTTATCAACACTGGCAAGTCTTGCCTATTGGGATGCTTCGACAACAGGTAAGCCGGAAGATTACGAACGAGTTAACAAATTGCAACTGGAAAATCGACAAATTTATAACAATCCCCGGGATTTCGCCTTTCTTAAAGAGATAAAAGAGTCCGGCCATGTCGCTGATATCAGATTAGCCCGACAATTAGATAAACTATACTATGCTTATCTTAGGAATCAGATAGAGCCGGAGTTGTTGGAAAAGCTTGTTGATGCCGACAATAGAACCCAGGAAAAGTACAACACTTTTCGCGGCACGATTGATGGTGAAAAGGTCACCATGAGTGATATTTATACAATATTAACAACTGAAACTGACAGCCGCAAAAGAGAACTGGCATGGAGAGCAAGCAAACAGGTTGGGGATGCGATTTCTAATGACCTTATCGAATTGGTCAAGCTGCGAAACACAGCGGCCCGAAAGGTCGGCTTTGACAATTATCATACCCTTTCAATAGTAACAGGCGAGCAAAGTGTGGAAGAGCTTGACCGCATATTCGATGAGCTTTCCGAATTGACGAGTGAGCCCTTTGCTCAATTGAAGAAAGAGCTGGATCGTATCCTGGCGGACAGTTACGGCATTGCTCCTGATGATTTGATGCCCTGGCACTATCATGATCCGTTCTTTCAAAGAACTCCTTTAGTTTATGAACTGGACCTGGATGTCTATTATAAAGACCGGGACGTGAAGGACCTGGCTCAAAGATATTACGCCAGTATCGACCTGCCTGTGGATGACATCCTCGCAAGAAGCGATTTGTATGACCGGGAGGGTAAATATCCACATGCTTTCAGTTTTGAAGCAGACCGCAACGGGGATGTTAGAATTTTGTGTAACCTTCAAAATACCGAACGATGGATGGAGACTATATTGCACGAACTGGGCCATGCAGTTTACAGCAAATACCATGACAGAAAAGAACCCTGGCTGCTCAGGGAACCGGCCCATAGTTTTACTACCGAAGCTATCGCAATGTTTTTCGGAAGATTAAGCCGGAATGCCGCCTGGATGCAGCAAATGCTGGATCTTTCGGAATCACAAGTTGCGAAAATTGAAAAGGTCAGTGAAAAATATCTTCGTTTCCAGCAGGTGCTTTTTGCCCGCTGGGCCATGGTTATGTACACTTTTGAAAAGCAACTATACGCCGATCCCGATCAGGACCTTAATACGCTTTGGTGGGATTTGGTTGAGAAATATCAGTTTATAAAGAGACCTGACGGGCCTGCTGATGCGGGCTGGGCATCAAAGCTTCATTTCACCACCGCGCCATGTTATTATCACAACTATATGATGGGCGAGTTGTTGGCCTCCCAACTTCATAACCACATTGTTAAAAAAGTTCTAATGCTTAAATCAGATGAAAACGTATGTTATGTCGGGCAAAAAGAAGTTGGAGATTTCATTCGCGAAAAGGTCTTAGAACCCGGAGCCGTTTATCAATGGAATGAGATGATCAGACGGGCAACCGGAGAACCGTTGACACCAAAATATTTCGTCGAACAGTTTGTCAAATAACATATAGAATTCTATTATTATTCTCAGCAGTTTAAGATTTAAGCTCTTGCTTACATTTCTATTCTTTGTATATTATCGAGGGACAGATGACTTATTTAATTGCCATATTTGTCTATTTACTCGTCCTGACCGGTATCGGGATTTATAAATCCCGACAGGTCAAGACACAGGCCGATTTCTCAGTGGCGGGCAGGACCCTCTCGCCGTGGGTTCTGGTCTGTACGATGCTGGCCTGTTGGATCGGCACAGGTTCGATAGTGGGCAACGCCGGCAAAGCCTATGAAACCGGACTGGCCGCCGCCATCCTTCCTATAGGCAGTGTCATTGGAATGATTCTCCTGACCCAAGTCGCCGGCAGAGCACGCAATTACGAAGTCTATTCAGTCCCGGAAATCATCGGAATTCGCTACGGCCATGCCGCCCGCCTCCTGGCTGTGCTCGCCCTGGTTACCGCTTATATGGTAATCGTCAGTTATCAGTTCAATGCCGGCGGGATGGTTCTCGAAGTAATCCTGACCGACGAATCGGGCCATTCCCTTCTATCGGCCGGCACCGCCACTATCATCGCTGCGGTTTTTATCATCACCTACACCATACTGGCGGGGCTTATGAGCCTTGCTTATACGGATATCGTGACCGGTATTGTTCTTACAGTGACGCTTATTATCGCCCTTCCCGTTGTGCTGGTTAAGGCCGGGGGATGGAGTGGTATGGAAGCTGCTTTTACGGCTATGGGAAAGCCCGAGCATATGAAGTTCTGGGGCGTTTACAGCAAAGTCGAAATAATCAATTTTTGCCTGCCTGTATTTCTTTTAATTATGGGTGACGCCAACCAGTATCAACGTTTCTTTGCCAGCAAAGACGCCAAGAGTGCAAAAACCGCCGTCACTTTCATGATTTTCGCCGTGCTCATTGTTGAAAGTCTTATCATCCTGGAGGCATGGATATGTTCCAGCATGATACCGGAGGCAGAACATGGAAAGTATGTGCTCATCTACGCAGCCAAGCAGTTTATGCCGAAGATTTTAGGCACTTTATTTATGATAACCGTCGTAGGTATCATTATCTCCACAGCCGACTCCTTTTTGCTGGTGCCGTCAACTTGTTTTATTCGTGACATATATCTAAACTACATTAATCCAAAAGCCAGTGAAAAAAGAATTCTTTTTCTTAGCAGAGTCCTCGTATTGACCTTTGGTGTAATAGCCTGGCTGGTATCGCTGGCATTTGCTGAAAGTACGACTGTTTTTGAAAAAGCGCTTTATGCTTTCACGATTTACGGATCGGCAATTACTCCCTGCCTTGTAGCGGCTTTGTTCTGGAAAAAGGCCACAGCCGCCGGTGCAGTTTCTTCGATCCTGGCCGGTACGGTGACAACACTCTTGTGGGAAGAAATAATAAAATTACATTTGCCGGCTGAACTCGCAAAGGTCGATGCAGTGCTGCCCGCCATAACTCTGTCGGTGATTTGCCTGGTAGTTGTCAGCTTGTTGACTCAAAAGAAACAGCCCACCGGAGGTGATTGACAAATGTTTGCTGCTGATGTCTATATTGAAAGAAGAGGCCGCTTAAAAGAGCAGGTTCAATCAGGATTGATTCTTTTCTTAGGCAATGAAGAAAGCCCGATGAATTATCCCGACAATCAGTACCCTTTCAGGCAGGACAGTTCATTTCTCTACTTTTTCGGGCTTGATTGCCCATCTTTAGCAGCGATTATCGATGTGGACCGGGACAAAGAAGTTCTTTTCGGCGATGATTTGACGGTTGACGATATTATCTGGACAGGGCCGCAACCGGTTTTGAGTGAGCAATCTCAAAAAACAGGTGTCAGCGAAACCGCCAAGCTTGATAAATTACAGTCCACATTAGAGCAAGCTGTCCAACAAGGCAAAGATATTCATTTTCTTCCGCAGTACAGGGCCCAAAATACATTGAAGATTGCCGAATTGCTGGATATTTCGCCATCCAGTG
>CBDURK010000132.1:0-7654 GCA_965369645.1 uncultured bacterium
AATATGATTATGTGCATTTGGACAGATACGTAGTTATACCAAATCACATGCATGGGATTATTATCCGTGAGGGCGGTTCACGAAGAAGCCCCTACGAGATTTTTTTGATTTTAGCAACAAACCTTCAAGCAGCTCATTGACATAAGAAAGTCTTTGGTCTATTATACGAACGTTAAGGTCAGAGACAAGAAGGATGGCATAAGTTATGGTTAATAAAGGATTTACGCATCTCCATCTGCACAGTCAGTATTCTCTGCTGGATGGGGCTATATCAATCAGTAAGCTGCTGAAGCGCTGTAAGAAGCTCGATATGGAGTCTGTTGCGGTAACGGACCACGGCAATATGTTCGGGGTTGTAGATTTCTATACAAAAGCAATAGCGGCGCATATAAAGCCGGTACTCGGTATCGAAGCTTATATCGCACCGGGCAGCAGATTAGACAGGACCAAAACCAGTATATCCGATGCGGCATATCATTTGATTCTTTTAGCTGAAAATAATACCGGCTATCACAATCTGCTAAAGCTTTCCAGCAGCGGTTATCTCGAAGGATTTTATTATCGGCCAAGAATCGATAAGGAGATTCTTGCTGAGTTTAACGAAGGCATTATATGCACGTCGGCCTGCCTGAAAGGTGAAGTTACGGCGGAGATTGCCAGAGGGAATGAAAAAGCGGCGCGGGCGGCGGCGGAAAGTTTTGTGAAGATTTTCGGGCCGGAGCGGTTTTTTATAGAGATACAAGAACACGGAGGAGACCATCCGGATGTTACTGGGGGGCTCAGAGACCTTGCGAAAAAGATGGGGCTCGGGACAGTTGCGACGAATGATGTGCACTTTCTGGAGGCAGACGACTACGAGGCGCATAACTGCCTTTGTGCCATAAGCACCGGCAAAAGGGCCGACGACCCGAACAGGATGATTTATCCACCGGGTGTTTATCTCAAAAGCCCGAAGGAAATGCGTGAGCTTTTTGCCGAAGCCGGCGACGCCTGCGATAATACTATGGCAATCGCGGAGCGGTGCAATGTCGAGATTGATTTAAAAACGCGTCACGCGCCTCGTTTCGAACCGCCGGAAGGCTCGACGCCGGAAGAGTTTCTAACGGAAAAATGTTATGAAGGAGCAAAAAAGCTATACGGTGAAATTAACGACGAAATCAAGAGCAGACTCGACCATGAACTGGGAGTAATCGGGTCGAAAGGCTTCGCCAGCTATTTTCTTATCGTGTGGGACTTCTGCAAATACGCGCACGAAAATAATATTCCCATAGGCGCCAGGGGCAGCGGGGTCGGGACGTTAGTGGGGTACTGTCTCGGATTGTGTGATGTTGATCCTATCGGTTACGATTTACTCTTCGAACGGTTTATGGATCCGCACCGTGACGAAATGCCCGATATCGATATCGATATCTGTCAGGCGCACCGTGCAGAAATCATCGACTATGTCCGCCAAAAATACGGTCATGTCGCACAGATAATAACCTTCGGAACAATGAAGGCGAGGGCAGCCATCCGTGACATAAGCAGGGTGCTCGGCCTGCCGTTAGGTGAGGCGGACAGATTGGCCAAGCTTGTGCCGTTCTCGCTGGATATGACGCTCGATAAAGCATTAAAAACAGAGCCCGAATTAAAACAGGCATACGAGCAAGACAAACTGACAAGAAAAGTAATTGACATCAGTAAAAAACTCGAAGGCCTTGCCCGTCATGCGTCGGTTCATGCGGCGGGTGTTGTTATTGCCGATGAGCCGCTGACCAACTTCATACCTTTGTATAAGTCGTCCAGCTCGGATGATATTATAACCCAGTTCGAAGGGCCGACGGTCGAGAAAGTGGGCCTGCTGAAGATGGACTTTTTGGGTTTGAAGACACTCAGTGTATTGGCGCGGGCGTGCAAGCTTGTAAAGGACATCCACGGTATTGATATCGACCTGGAAAAAATCGATATTACGGATGCGAAGGTTTTCGAGCTGTTTGCAGCCGGGAGAACGAAAGGTGTGTTCCAGTTCGAGTCGGGTGGTATGCAGAACCTTCTGATGAAGATGAAGCCTGACCGGATCGAAGACCTGATAGCGGCCAACGCACTGTATCGGCCGGGGCCTATGATCCTGATTCCGGATTATATCGAGCGAAAGCACGGGGCCAAATGGAGCCTGCCGCACCCGATTATGACGGAGGTGCTCCAAGAGACTTACGGCATTATGACCTATCAGGAACAGGTTATGCGGATTTGTAATCGGCTCGGTGACATTCCGCTGCGGGAGGCCTATACTCTCATTAAGGCGATAAGTAAAAAGAAGCTCAAGACTATCGCCAAGGCGCGGGAAAGATTTATAGTCGGCTGTGTTGATAAAGGACTGACGAAAAAGCAGGCCGAGGAGATTTTCGAGATCATCGAGCGATTCGCGGGGTACGGCTTTAATAAGAGCCATTCGACCCGGTATGCCTTTATCGCATATCATACGGCTTATTTGAAGACCCATTGGCCGGTTGAGTTTATGGCGGCCCTTTTGACTTATGAAATGGACAATACCGAGAAGATTGTCGATTATATCGCCGAGTGCGGCCAGATGGGTATTGAAGTTTTGGCTCCGGATATTAATGAAAGCGGAGTAGATTTTACGCCGCTGTATAGACAGGAGACAGAAGACAAAGGGCAAAAGACAGAGAACGGGGAAAAGAAGACAGGAGAAGGAGAACATACGAATCGCGGTGTCGTACGTTTCGGGCTGGCAGCGGTTAAAGGAGTTGGGGGAAAGGCTGTCGAGCAAATTATCTCCGCACGCAGAGAAGTCGGCAAATTCCAGAGTTTGTTCCATTTCTGTGAAAATGTGGATTTGAGGGCCGCGAACAAGCAGGTGCTCGAATCTCTCATAAAGGCCGGCGCCTTTGACAAGCTCGGCGGGAACCGGGCACAGATGGCGGCCGGCCTTGAGATGGCAATGGAAAACGGGGCAAGCTCACAGGCCGACAAAATAAAAGGGCAAATGAGCTTCTTTGGACAGGCCGGGCAGACCGATTATTCAAAAGACCATCAACGTCTGCCGGAGGTTTCGCCCTGGCCCGAACCGCTGATGTTAACTTATGAAAAACAGGTTCTCGGCTTTTACGTAACAAGCAATCCGCTTAGTCATCATGCTGAGACGATAAATATCTTTTCCACGAATAACAGCTCGCAATTAGCCGAAGCACCGCAGGACAGGCAAATTGTCATCGGCGGGATGATAGCAAAGATACGATACAACCTGACGAAGACAGGGCGAAACGCTGGATCGAAAATGGCGGTATTCGTACTGGAAGATTTGCAGGGACAGGTCGATGTTGTAATGTTTCCGGATATTCTGAACAACTTCAGTGACATATTAGTTGCCGATACAATTGTTTTCGTAAAAGGAAAGCTCGACCACAGAAGGGAAAGACCGAACATTTTAGCTTCGGAACTTATAACTCTCGAGCAGGTCAGAGAAAAGCTGGCCGCAAAAGTGCAAATAAAACTGGACGCCAAAGACGTTACCAAAGAGAAAGTCGCCATGATAAAAAGTATCTGCCTGCACCATAAAGGTAAAAGCACTGTTTATGTCGCGGTACGGACAGACAGAGGCAGAGTCAGTACGGCCGCCGATAAGGGCCTGTGCGTTAATCCCGACCTTGATTTCTGCCGAAAAATGAGGCAACTTGTCGGTGAAGATAATTTTCAATTGGCGAGATAATAAAAACTGTTGACGCTTTGTGAGGAATGAAACTTTTGGGAACCTCTAAAAATTCATTTTTAGAGGCCCCCTTTTCTATTAAAGCTGAAGCAATGAATGAAATCCAAAAAACTTTTGCGATTTTAAGAGCCCGCTGGCCTGAGGTAACTCTCATCATCGGCCTCTATACCTTAGTTGAACTTTCACACAGTATGTTTGGATTCACAGAACCTGACGTTGATGTAACGAAAACAATGTTTTTGCCGTCTATATTATTTATTCTGAGTCTCACGGTAGTGGCAATGATACTATCTTATGGTTTTCTGCGAACAGTATATCTTGAAGGCCCAAAAGAACAAACACCTATGGATTTACTGAAGACAGGGAAACACTTCTTCTGGCGTATGGTCGGATTCGGTTTTATTTTCGCAAGTTTATATTTTATTGTAATGGGGCTTATCTTTTCAATAGCAAAATATTTCACATCCACAAACACAGGTTTTATCGAATCTGCAACATCCACTCCCTGGCTATACCAGTTATGTTCAACCGCTACGATGTTAATTATGATGAAAGTTTCTTTATTCATCCCTGCACTTATACTTGTGCTGGATTGTCGAGTTGTTAACAGTTTCAAGCTATTAAGCAAATTCGAACTATTCAAATCAAAAGAATTAGTTGCATTGTTTTGTCTCAGTACGGTGATACATCTTCTCTGGTTATTACTGAAAATACCTGAAAATCCTGAGACAATTTCTCAGTACATTATAAAAATCGGGACCATAGTTACAGGTCAAGTTCTTGGCTTAACAGTAACCGTTACTGCGGTAAGATTTGTAAGCTCTCTTGATTTGGGGTATGATGGCCGCATAACAGATTCAAATTCAGAAGACTTATTTGAATATCCAACAGAAGATTAGGTGAAATCAGTTTTGAAAGACAAATTTTCAGGAAGGTTTATCGTACTTGACGGGCCGGACGGCTGTGGGAAAAGTACGCATTCAAAATTATTAATCCAATGGCTGAAAGAACAGGGCGTTTCCACTATTGGTTTTCGCGATCCCGGCAATACCGAAATCGGAGAGAAAATTCGCCAAATCCTGCTGAACCCCGAACATGACGCAATGGTTGCACGTACAGAACTGCTGTTATATATGGCGGCAAGGGCACAGCTTTGGGCGGAAAAAATAGCGCCTGCATTAGAAGCGAATCAGTGTGTCGTGCTTGACAGATGGCTATCGAGCACGTGTGCTTATCAGGGCTGTGCCGGCGGTTTCGGAGTAGAGAAAGTAATAAAAATTGCAACAGATTGCTTAGAAAGAGTATGGCCGGATTTGACTATTATTCTAAATGTCGATCTGAAGACCGCTTCAGGGCGTTTGAATCGCCAGCTCGACAGGATAGAGCAAAAGGGTGACAGTTATCACCAGCGGGTCCGCGATGGATTTTTACAATTGGCCAAACAGCAGGAGAACTTTTTAGTAGTCGATGCGGCCGCTGATATTGAAACGGTGCATAAAAAGGTTATCGACGTAGTTAAAAGATTTTAGCCACAGATTTCATATGTCAATCAAAGAGATTTTTTGTCAGGATAAAACGGTAGATAATTTGCAAAGGGCCTTTGCCTCGGGCAAATGGGCGCATGCTTATATATTTGCAGGGCCAGAAGGTGTGGGCAAATACAAAACCGCGCGGGAATGGGCCAAATTACTCCTTTGCCAGAAGCCGGTTACAGAAAATGATTTCTCGGACAGTTGCGGTGAGTGCCGGGCCTGTGAACTTTTCGAAGCGGGCTCACATCCGGACTTCAATCACATTTATAAGGAATTACTCGAATTCACAAAAGACGGCAAGGGCAAGGCACCGCCTGTCGATTTGCCGATAAGTGTTATTCGAGAGTTTCTCGTTGAGAAGGTCTCGAACAGGCCGACGCTTTCAGAAAGAAAGGTATTTGTAATCAGCGAAGCCGAAAGGCTCAACAGATCCTCACAAAATGCCCTGTTAAAAGTTTTGGAAGAACCGCCGGAATATTGCTCTATAATTCTGCTTTGCAGCCGATCTGAAAAACTTCTACCGACAACAAAATCAAGGTCTCAGATATTGAGATTCGGGGCGATTGACGAAGATCATATAATCGAAAAATTGCAACAGACAGGCCTCGAAGAAACACAGGGGCGATACTTCGGGCGTCTGGCCCAGGGCAGTTTAGGAACGGCGTATCAGTGGGCACAACTCGAACTGGCCGGAGCAAACCTTTACGAAACCAAAAAAGGGTTGATAAGTTTCTTAGCCAGCTACGAAATATCCGATGCCCTGAGCCTGGCTGAGAAATGCCAGAGCAAATGTAAAAAGATCGCCGCCGCCTGGGGCGACCTCGATAAGGTCATCAGCAAAAAAGACATCAATCGAAGAGCGGCAAAGACCATAGTCCAAATAATCATATCGGCCCTGTATGATGTGATGAATCTAACTGCTATGCCCGCAAAAGAAGCTATCAATTTCGACCAAAAAGCCGATATACAGAAGCTGGCAGGCCGGTTTGACGCCGAAGAGGCGGCGGAAAAAATATCCGACTGCTACAAGATGCTGCACTGGATAGAGTCCAGTGTTAATGAAAAGCTTATTTTCGAACATCTATTGTTAAACCTGGCCGAGTCTGATAGAATTAGCGTTTAGCATTATTATAGCTTAAAGATAATATCAATCGGGGTAACCTGAATGCCAAAAAATACAGTAAAAAGACCCAGACAGACAAAAAATAAACGATATATGCTGGTTCGCTATGGTCGAATGAACACACTCGGCTTCTTCGAGCACCATGAAACGAAAATATCCAAGACCAAGCCCCGCGTCGTGATAAAGACCGACAGAGGCCTGGAATTAGGCTACCTCGTAGGACAGCTTACGGCCTACAAGGGCGGTCAATTCAAATTAAGCGACGAGCAAATATTAGATTATTACGATGACAGCGGTATAGATTTTGCGCCCGGCCATGTCGGCAAATTCATCCGTTATGCATGCTCCGCTGATGTGAGCGAAGAACGGCATCTGCGAAAAATTGCACA
This sequence comes from uncultured bacterium, assembly GCA_965369645.1. GTDB lineage: Bacteria > Planctomycetota > Phycisphaerae > Sedimentisphaerales > Anaerobacaceae > NIOZ-UU13. Next base: position 6,754 of record CBDURK010000132.1, read on the forward strand.
AGAAGAAATGGAATGCTGCAGAAACTTCGTCAAAGAGATGGGGCTTCCGATGAAAATCGTCGATGTAGAGCACGTATTCGGCGGTGAGCGCATCATATTTTACTTTATGTCCGATGGACGAGTGGATTTTCGTGAATTAGTAAAAAAAGTCGCCCAGGAATACCAGACAAGAATCGAAATGCGTCAAATCGGGTCTCGTGATGAGGCCAAACTGCTCGGCGATGTGGAAAGCTGCGGTCAACAATGCTGCTGCCAGAGATTTCTTAAGCTCTTAAAACCTGTCAATATGCGAATGGCCAAAATGCAAAAGGCGACTCTGGATCCGGCTAAAATCTCCGGCTACTGCGGTAGATTGAAGTGCTGCCTTCGGTATGAAGATGAAACATACACGGAGAACAAAAAACGACTTCCGAAAAAGAATACAAAAGTAAAGACCGAACAGGGGCTGGGCAAAGTGAGAGATACCCATATACTGACACAGCTTGTCGTAGTAGAATATGAAAATGGAGAGAAGGCCGCTGTCCCGCTCGAAGAGATTGAGATAATTCCCGCATCTGAAATAACAAAGAAAAAACAGGATAATCCCTCTCCCCAAAACAAGCAGGTCAAGCAGAACCAGCGGGACAAGCAGAAAAAGCAGGTCAAGCAGAATCAGGTGGACAAGCAGAACCAGCGGGTCAAGCAGAATCAGGAGAACCAGCAGAACAAGCAAGACAAGAACAAGCAGGAACCTAAAAAGAAATAATCTTCAAGGAAGGAATATGCCTCGCAAAATCGTCGTAACATCCGCCCTGCCTTATGCAAACGGCCCGATACATATTGGTCATTTGGTAGAATATCTACAGACCGATATCTGGGTACGTTTCCAGAAGATGTGCGGCAACGAGTGTTTCTACTTTTG
>CBDURK010000133.1:0-7616 GCA_965369645.1 uncultured bacterium
GCTTAGACATGTATTATATACGATCGCTGCCAGCGAATGTTACGGCTCGAAAACTCTTTCCATTTTTCCTGATTTTAAGAGCTTCAATCTCGATTTGGTAAAGTTGCTGATATATATCTTTGTGTTCTGGTGGATGGATGCCAACGGCTATAACATGCAGCGTATGAGTGCTTGCAAAAATGAACGCGATTCGGTTCGGGCAACAATATTCTACGCGATCTTTCAGTGCTGCCGGCCCTGGATATGGGTAGTTGTAGCACTTGTATCTATAGTGCTTTTTCCGAAGCTGACCGAACCTTATAATGACACACACGCATACCCTCTGGTAATGAATGAATACCTGGGATACGGCCTTAAAGGTCTGCTCATTACAGCTTTTCTTGCTGCCTTTATGTCAACGATCGATACGCATCTTAACTGGGGAGCATCATATATCATGACAGACGTGTACCAGCGTTTTATAAAGAAAGATGCAACGCAGCGACATTATATGATTGTGACCAGGATAGTTGTTGTTCTTTTAATGGCGGCAGGTGTCTGCATTGCTCTTTATATTGCCTGGCGAAAACTTACCGTTTCAGCGGTGTGGGAATTTCTTGCATTCATGATAGTCCCACCCGGTATGATTAATGTCGCACGCTGGTTCTGGTGGCGAATAAACGCTTATACGGAGATAGCAGCACTTTCTCTCTGCCTGGCGATTGGACTTGCCAATCCGTTCATTCCCGAAAGTATTGTGCTGTTCGGATATCCCTGGCCTGAGATGCCTTTTGAAATCAAGATAGCTTTCCTTACAGGTATCGTTGTGCCTATTAGCATAATAGTAACATTCCTCACTCCTGCCGTATCGAAAGAAAAACTCGAAGAGTTCTATCGCAAGGTTCGCCCGGGCGGTTTCTGGGGAATTCTCGGCAGTGACATCCGAGAACTGCCCGGCAAGGTATTGTCTGCCTCTACGATAATCGATGTCATAGGCGGAATATTGTTTTGTTACGGTATTTCCCTCGCTATCGGCTATTCAATACTGTTGAAATTTGACAAGGCGGGAATCTGTTGCCTGTTAGCTGTGATAGGAGGATTCATTGTTTTCAGGTGGTATAAAAAAGAGATCAAAGTGCTCGCACAAAATGGCAGTTTCAGGAATGCCCCGGAACAGAAAAGCCAACAACAGGATTAATACTATGAATAATTTTACCGGATTTTTTATATCCGCTGCTAATCAATTGTTAAGTGACATGGATTTTCGAGAATAATATGATTTGCGCCGTGATATTCGATTTGGATGGACTATTAGCTGATACAGAGAAGCTCCATTTGAGTGCCTATCAGACGGCCTTTTCCGAACTGGGATTCGATTTGTCGGATGAAGAGTATGCAAATCACTGGATTCGTTGCGGACAGGGTACTGATGCATTCATAGCACGGAAGAACTTGTCAGTTGATCCAAATATCGTTCGCTGTGAGAAATCCCGCCTCTACAAGAAGCTGGTCTCTTCAAGCGCTAAGCCCATGCCGGGTGCGCACGAACTGCTCTGCTCACTACAGGACAGGAAGCCGATGGGGTTGGCCACGTCTTCTCATCCGAAGGATGCACAAGCCGTGATCAAAGCGCTCGATATCGAGGATTTCTTCTGTTGCGTGGCTACAAAAGGCAGTGTGGAACGTGTTAAACCATACCCTGACATTTTTCTCTATGTCGCGAATGAAATGAACGTACTGCCGGGGAATTGTGTTGTGCTGGAAGACGCCGAAAAAGGAATCTTAGCGGCTGATGCGGCTGGAATGAAAAGCATTGCTGTGCCGAATAGATATACGATAAGCAATGACTTCTCGAAAGCTACTTTGGTAGTGAACTCACTTGAAGAGGTCAGTTACGAATTGATCGATAAACTGTAGGGATAACACTCAACCATGCACAACTTCTCTCGCGAACCTCATCCTGAAACCATAGAGTACCCGATCCTTTGTCTCGACACTATTATTTCGAGAGGAGGCTAATCTGGTCGAAGCTGTATACTGCGAGCCCCTGTACCTGGGGGAATCGTGATGCTCTGACGTTCAGATAGTGAGCGCAATTTCGTTTTACCATCGATAGAATAAGAGAGCTTCGTACCGAGTTTCTTCTGGTAACGTTCTGAAAGCTCTAACGTCCACCTGGAAGGATTCTTGGCAAAATGCCCGCAGTAGTGAGGGTCGTAATTGAAAAGCATCTTAAGCCCTCCGGCGGGAATTATTTCTATCCGACTATGGAGGTAGGCGCAGTACTCGTTAAAACCGATCCACCGCTTATTTTTTTTGTACTCGATCCAGTCCATTTTTCTCAGGTCGATACGCCGTTCTCCGACCACTTTCGCTGAAAGCATGGCCGCTGTCGAAGTCTGACTGAGGTTCTTTATAGAACTGGTGATTTCTGAGTTTGTCTTTTTGATCAAATCCAAATCATGACAAGAGAACTGTTCAGGGTACATCTTAGGGATACTAAACTGAATATTGTAGTCGGTACCGATATAGTGCCTTCGACCAACGCCATAGCCGGCGATTGCCGCCAGACGTCCGTTATCATGTTCGAGGCTCGTGCCGGGACGGATAGTAACTGCCAGCGGAGTCACGCCAAACTGTCTCTCAACTGCATTGCGTCCGACCTTGTAGAGAAAAAGCATATCGTTCGAGGGCACAGGCCTGTTGCGGCGTTCGTCATAGGTTTCCTGATACCAGTCCCCATGAGCTCTTTCTCCATCGATTGGCGCATCCCACCATGGTCCCGGCGGAGAATCCAGGTCCCAAGTCATGTGCGTCCACACACGATGAGCCTGAATTTCGAACACACCTCGCCGGAGACCTTCGTCAAGTCCTTCCTTAGTGGAACCATAGTCCTGCACGTTGCCAAAGGGATCGGTAAACTTATCAATAGTCCAGGGATTTTCGACCATTCGTGTCACCGGATTGGCATAGCCGGGCGTGACATTCTGAACCATCACTAAACCATATTTCTCCAGCGGTTCAACCAGGTACTTGACGATGTCTTCTTTACTAGGTGTTGGATAGTGCCACCTCAGGCTATAGGCATGTTCCGAGGCCCCCATGTCGTCCATAATAAAGATGAAAGCGTTCTCGAAATTGTCGTTGAACAGACCATATCCGATGCTGTAAACCAGCGCTTTTCTAAAAAGCTGCCTCATTACAGGAAACTTGCCAAACCAGTCGCGGCCGCCACCAATCCAGACAGCTTTAGTTTCTTCACTTATATCTCGCACTACAAGCTGTGGATATTTTCCTATTTTGCCGAGCACTTCCGCGGCGTGGCTTGCCGAGCCTCGAACAATTCGTAACTCAGACTGCGTCTCAGCGTTTACAGCCTTTCCAACTGCGCCGGTAGTAATGAAGTGCTCTCGGGATATTTTCAACGCGGCGTTTGTTCTTCTGGATGTCTGGTCTGAAACCCCCTGATAGTCAATACCCAGGATATCAGATAGTTCGGGAGCTGCGATGTGGTCAAGCAGGGCTATTAGGCTAATGCCGTACTCTTCTACAGCGCGGCGAACGGTTTCATAATTAGCGGAGAATTCTTCTATACAATCCGGATTTGCCATCCATATAATGCAACTATAATTCGGTTCTGCGATGCCGTTCAGGAATCGGTTTATCTGAAGCCGCTGCTGGTCGAGACGCAGGATGTCGAAAGGAATGCCCCAGATTTTGAGCATAGTAATCACGTCACGGAAGTCTTTATTTGACTCAAACCTTCGACCGCCGAGCTGAGTCTGCTCATCGATTCTGTAACTACCCGGGTCGGTCCACTGGTTGCCGATAATAACCAACACCCGGTAAGGTCTTGATGCGGACCGGCTGGAGTTTTCTGCAGTAGCATTACTGATAGCGACTACCAGTAGCAATGCGAGAGAAAATACGATTATCAGTTTGGTTCGCATGGTTATCTCCGTGAAAAACTTCATATTAACTGTCACTGAACGACTCACATAAATATACTGCATCAACCTAATTTTACTATCCTGGTGCCATCAATACCACAGGAAATCCTCACAAGTTTTCGTGCGGAATAGAACTTTTTTCACTGATAACAGCATTTCCATATCGTAATAATAGACACCAAAGATAAACTAAGTTCAAATATCAAGAATAGGCCTGTTTTCTCTTTACAAATGGCCCGAACAACATACTATAAGATTATTCTTGGTATTGGTTTTATCTGACTCGTGGGTAGAGTTGGAAGTTGAATAGAAGTGAGGCTTTAAGAGAGAAAGAAATATGAAAAAATGGGTAGTGTTGTTCTTGTTAGGGGCTTTTTGGGTGACAGCAATGGGCGGCTGCAAGGAAGGTGGGTGAGGCTCTACTCAATCCCGTGCACATGTTGTGCGCATTGAAAAGGCTCACGAAAACTACAGCAATATTTCTTATAAATATTTGGCTATTGTGGAATTAGGTCAGTGACTGTTAAGAGAGTAGTCACTGTGCGAAGATCACTTCTATTGATAACGATAGTCATCACCGTAATCTTCGGCTCTGAGTGTATTTTCGCTCGTGAAATACATGTCAAGAAAACGGGCAGTGATTCAGCTTCGGGCAGTCTTGCCAGCCCATACCTCGGATTACAATGTCTTCCTTGAGGGGGCAAAGAGAAGTTCATTCGGTGATGAAAACAGCATCGTCGATTCTTATGTCACGGACATTACTATCAAAGACAATTCACTGGAAACCACGATTACTTTTTCTATAAATGACGCTCCGTTTCGTGTGAAAAGACCACAGGTCAATGCCGAACTGGTCGGTGTTTTTCCAACTGTCGGACAAACCATCGAGGACCGTTACGGCCGCCCCATCAAAGTGGATACCAACATTAATGGCAGAAAGTGTTCACGGCCAGTCGCCGGGCCACTTGCAGACCTTAAGCAGGGGCTTAATACGGTTGTATGGTCAAGCAAGCAGCATTAGAGAAACAGTGTAACATGCCATGTGTCTATTTATTACGTTTGTCTGCAAGAATGTAGTCAAGTCCAAACATATAACTTTTCACCGCAGAGGGATTGGCGCCCAGGATAGTCACCTGGAGTTTGTTTTTGCCCCGCTGAAGGCGGCACGTTGGCAGCTTTACTTCGGTAGCAATAACTGATTGGTTATAGAGATCCAGCGAATTTATTTTTGTCTCTGAATTGACTGAAATACGTACAATGCCATAGTCAACAGCCTTAGTAATGCCGAGTGTCACATCATAGTCCCCTGTTTCTGCAACGGTGAACTCCACAACCAGATTGTCCTGTTCTTTGGCATTTCTCCACCACAATTGACGGTTGTTACTCCAGCGGAAACTGGGTATGTTCTGGATTTCTGTTGTCCCTCCGGATCGTGCCGTAATCGGCAGTGTCTCACCTTCAATGGCATTTTTGACTTGTCTGGGCTTGATGATATGTTCGAGGGCCCGGGGGATTGGACGTTTTGCTTCCTTGGGAGCAGGTTTGACGTCCCACGTTGCGCCTGGCCTTGCATACCAGAAGGTGGCCGGGGCATAGTTCATTTTGGTTTTGGCCCAATGCCATAGTTCCATGTCGAACCGGATAGATTTCTGAAATGGAATGGCATCTAAAGAACGGTACCGGGAATTGACTGTAAAACCGGGCACCAGGTTCCCGTCACCACTTGGTTGTGCATGAAATGCCGACTCGAAAAAGTTCGGCTTGCACCAGGCATAGCCGTAATAGTCTTCCGTGCCGGTTCCTATATGGGACGGAAAGGACTCCCCGTCCACATAGATTTTCTCGTCACCTTCCCCCCACCATGTATTGGCGGTGTTGAATAGTGTCAGGACATCGCCGACATAGGTGCCCTGGCCTTTAACGGTAATCCAGTTTAAATCAAAAGCACCGTGGTCTTTGGATTTGTCATTGGATTGTGTTTCAATGCCAGTCCATTGTTTCCAGGCGGCATGGAAATGGCATGAACGATTGTTCCAATCATACGGGCCGCTGAGTACTTTGCCAAGGGCCAGTTCAACCGGTTTGGAGCCAAGGTTCAATATATGAATCCTTGCTTTTTTCTGAAACGGCATAATCCAATAGCACGATAGTGTATTGTCATTGGATACGTTTGTGTACCATGTCGAATGGGGGCGTATATGATAGCCTGTGCCGAAGAAATCACCGATCGGGCACCAGACAGTAGTGGTCCCGTCGAATACCATTTTGATGATTGTGGAGCGCAATGCCTGGGGCAAGTCATCGGCTTTCAATCGGAACTGAAGAGAACGAATAGCTTTTTGTCCTTTGAGGGTAATGGATATCTGTTTAGATGGCAGGATGCTCCCTTCTAATGAGTTTTGTTCCAGATTGTCAAGGCCGGTGCGTTCATTTTGTGAAAGCATTCGTTGCACCCTGTTGACAATTGAGCTTGCCTGTTTCAGGCCCTTCATTGTGAAAGACTCGACGTTAGTTTCCGGTTCATAGCTGCGATAGTTAATCTGATAGTAAAGAGCTTCTCCCTTGCGAGCGCCCTGATCGATGAAGCTTTTGGTTTCATAGGTGATTTTGCAATGCTTGGCATAGGGAATAGGCAGATAAAGGTTATGCCCCTGATGTCTGTAAGCAGTTTCCGGTGACACACCCTGTGATAATGGTTCCCCCGCCAACAAGCCGCCGCTAATCAGGTCGGCCATAGGTCCTTCGATAGTCGGTTCCACCTTTCCGTCGAGGTAAACGCGAAGCGTTCCGTTACTGAATTCACCACCACCCGGCCCATGCCATGTAGCCCAAAAACGTACCACTGCCCCGGAGCCTGAGGCATCCATTAGTACATGCTCTTTTCTGCCGTTGGTCTCTTCAATTCGGATAAAGTAGCTTCGATCTGAGTTGGCCCACCATGTAGGAGAACCGGGTTGAGTGGAATTGCGGTCATAACTGCTGAACTGTTTACAGGTATATGCCGGTTTTGGTAATTGGGCGATACAATCCCGATTGACCATTTCTTCCATGAGCGACTCAAGTGTGATTGTTTCTGATTCGGCACCCGACGCAGGGCTTGTCATAATACCTGCGGTATAGAAAGCAGAAAGAACTATCCACGAACCGATTAGAGTTTTGTTATTCATATTATTACCTTTCCATACTTAATGCTCTATTATTGATTGCCGGAGAATTATGTACAATACCCAACTCCTGAAAACTGTCGTAAATAATACCATAAAGACCATAGATTAGCCAAGGTGAGTATGTGGAAAACAAAATTACAATACAGTTTCATACCAAATGCGGTTTGAAGTTTCGGCTTTACGATTAGAATTACTAACCTACCCTTGACAGAATTATTAAAGGTATTATAATTTACAGTTTTAATTTAGCAGGCCCATTTGGAAGGTTTTATCGGTTCACTTTCAAGTGTGATTATCCACCTTTGACAGGAGAGTAATCATAGTTTAAGATGGGATTGAATAGGGTGGTTTTTTGTAGTAAGATGGAGTTATTAAGGGTGAAGATGCACTGATATTGTTTATTACTGAGAATGAGAGAATCGAATTATTTGATGACAAAAGATAATTGATCGTATGAAATTTCGCGGTGGTCATAACATATTCCTTCAGGGTCGTCCGGATGGCATGATAAAGTTAATGC
>CBDURK010000134.1:0-7566 GCA_965369645.1 uncultured bacterium
AGTGACAAGATTCCTCACCCGCTCCTGGAGCGCAGATATATCGAAACTTTTGAAAAATACGATTCGGGCAGGCCATACCTGGCCTCGACAGGCGGCGTCGGCAGCGAACAGGCCATCATAGGAAGCGAAGTCATAGTAAGTGACATAAGCGGTCAGACCGGCGTTAAAATGCTCGGCCCTTATGCATATACTCCGCCTGTGTATTGGTTTGAAGATAAAAAGCGGGGAGGCGCCTACGGCTTCAATACCGAGACCGGACCCGGAGTGCAGGTGCCGGTACTGGAAAGCCTGAAAAAAATGATTCCCGCCGACCATCTCTGGCCCATTGATGAGTACTGGGATTTCCACTGCGGATTAAATGAATTTTCGCATCTGAACCGATTCTACAAGGCCCTTGAAGAACGCTATGGCCCGGCTGATAACATCGAGCAGTTTGACCGCAAGGCCCAGGTAATGAATTATGAGTTGATTCGTCCAATGTTCGAGGCGTTTCGAGCTAATACGGGAATTGCAACCGGTGTAGTGCAATGGATGCTCAACGCCGCCTGGCCGAAGATGTACTGGCAGCTTTATGACTGGTACCTGAATCCGAACGGTGCCTTTTACGGAACGAAGAAGGCGTGCGAACCCCTGCAACTGATATATGATTATTCGAGTAGCAGTATATTTCTTGTAAATTCCACTCGCAGCAGCAGTGAGAACCTTACCGCGGAAATACGAATCTTCGACCTGCATTCGAATGAAATATTTCAAAACAGGCAAACAGTATGCACCGGGCCGCAATCATCTATAGAAATTTTTACATTACCTGATTTTACAGACGTCACCACGACATATTTTTTAGATATGCGGCTTATCGAACAAGACGGCTCGCAAACAGCCTCGAATTTCTACTGGCTTAGCACCAAACCGGATGTGCTTGATTACCATGCAAAAATCGATCCCTGGGAATATTATACGCCGAGCAAACAGTATGCCGATTTCACGTTATTGAATTCGCTTTCCCCGACAACTCTAACAATGTCCCGGGAAATTCAAACGGATAATAACACCCTCACCGTCGAGCTGGAAAACACCGGAGACAATATCGCCTTTGCCGTCAAACTTGATATCATTGACGATAAGACCGGCGAAGCTGTTGTTCCGGTATTCTGGCAGGACAATTACATTGCCCTGCTGCCCGGCGAGAAAAGGACTGTAAAAGCTCAATTCAATGAAGATGCTTCAAATATAAAACTCGACGTTCAGGGCTGGAATGTTGAAATAAAGTAACAGCATCGTTACCTTCGGAGGTGGTCTTGCTATAGATAAAGAATGCTATGAAGCGCAGTTTTCTCAAAGGAACCATTATGATTCACTATCGTTTTCGGATTAGTATTATTCTGCTGTTGGGTTTGGTCTCGGCCGCCCCGGCGCAGCGTCAGATGGAAAACCTCACTCGCGGGATTGTGGCCGTCAAGCAGGCCGATGGCGGCGTTTATGTCGGCTGGAGATTGTTCGGAACCGACCCGGAGACAGTCACTTTCAATCTCTACCGTATCAGCGGCAACAGCGGACCGGTCAAACTCAATGAAACACCAATTGCGGGCGCTACGAACTACATTGATAAAGGGGCCGACGCTAATGAATCCCTTCAGTACTTTATCCGGCCCGTTTTGAATGGAAAGGAGCTGGCGCCATCCAAACCCGTGCCCGTCTGGGAAAATAATTATCTCGAAATACCAATAAAGCCTATCCCGGAATACCGGCCCGGCGATGCCTCGATTGCCGACCTGGACGGCGACGGCGAATACGAAATCGTACTGCATCAAACATCACGCCCCCGGGACAACTCATTTCCCGGAATTACAGGCACACCAGTCTTCGATGCTTACAAGCTGGACGGTACGCTTATGTGGCGCATCAACTTAGGGATCAACATCCGCGATGGAGAGCACTACACACAGTTCATGGTATATGACCTGGATGGAGACGGCAGGGCCGAGATGGCTTGCAAGACCGCCGACGGAACAGTGGACGGGACAGGTAAAATAATCGGTGATAAGGACAAGGACTGGCGCACCATCAAAGAAGGCGACCGGACTCACGGCCGTATTCTCAATGGCCCGGAGTATTTCACAATATTCGACGGCCAAACCGGAAAGGCATTGAAAACCGTTGATTATATACCCAGCCGCTACCCGATTAACGGCTGGGGTGGTATCGGAGGAAACGGCGGCAACGATAGCTACGGAAATCGCTGTGACCGTTTTCTGGCGTGTGTTGCATATCTGGACGGCGAGCGACCGAGCGTGGTGATGTGCCGCGGTGTCTATGGCCGTATTGTCATGGCAGCGTGGGACTGGCGCAATGGGCAATTGACCAAACGCTGGGTCTTTGACTCGGGCATCAGCTATCCGCCATTTAAGGACGCCTCGCCTTACTCGGGCATGGGTGGTCACTCGCTGTCGGTGGCCGACGTGGATGCCGACGGAAAGGACGAGATTGTCTATCATTCTATGGTTATCGATGACAACGGTAAGGGGCTTTATTCGACGGGCATGCGACACGGTGACTCGATGCACATCAGCGATATGTATCCTTACCGTCGCGGCCTGGAAGTCTTCACGATCCACGAAAATGAAAACGACACCGTTCGGTTCAAAACGCCCGGTGCGGCAATGCACGATGCGCGAACAGGTGAATTGATTTGGACACAAAGCCCCGGTATCGACGTCGGCCGGGGCATGGCCGCTGACATTGACCCGCGGCATTTCGGCTATGAGGCATGGGGAGGCCCAGGAGGCCTCCGAGACTCACATGGTAACGAGATAGGTCCGAATCCTCGCTCGAACGGCTTTGTTATCTGGTGGGACGGCGATCCGTTGCGGGAGTTGCTCTCACGTTCGACAATCAAAAAATGGAATTGGCAAACAGGCACCGAAGAAATAATCTTCGAGACCGGAACTCGTGGCGGTGGACGCGGACCCAATATAATGGGTGACTTCATCGGAGACTGGCGAGAAGAGCTGCTCATGACCGCCCCGGGCGGCAAAGCCCTGCGGCTTTACACAACGACGATTCCGACCGAACACCGCATCTACACTCTGATGCACGACCCGCAATATCGCCTGGCCATCGCCTGGCAGAATGTGGTCTATAACAAGCCGCCGCACCCGGGCTTTTTCCTCGGCGCCAGTATGGGGGCACCGCCGCGTCCCAATATCTGTCTCATCGGCAAAGGCGAGGCAATCGCCGGCGTCAAAAACTATTGAAGTCGGATATTTGAATAGCCAGACCTTTTTATATTCCAATAATTACTTACTTTTTTGTTCTGAAATCGCAAACTCTATAAAGCTCGTCTATAGATGTTATTCCTTGTGCTACTTTTTTAAGACCATCAACCATCATCGGATTAATATTGATTTTCCTAAAATGATCTCTTAACTGCTGTTGATGTATTCCGTCTGTTATCAAATGAGCAGTGTCATGATCAATCCTGGCGATCTCGAAAATCGCGAACAGACCCTGATAGCCGTAGAAGTTGCAAACTTTACAACCTGTAGCGTCAAAAATCTTTTTTGGGACGTCCAGGTTAGCCTCGACAAAAAGCTCCTCTTCTTCTTTGGATGGTGTTCGTTCTTCTGAGCAAGACTCACACAATCTTCTCATGAGATTTTGGGCAACAATTAATTTAACCGACCCTCCGATGATATAATATGGTACACCAAGATAGTGCAGTGCATCGATTGTTCCCGCAGCATCTTTTGCATGAATAGTGGCCAAAACCAGCTTTCCGGAGAGAGCTGCTCTTGAAGTTACAATAGCTGAGTCCCTGTCTCTAATCTCGCCAACCATAACAAGATCGGGGTCCATCCTCAAAATTGTCTGCAGACCCTGGTACATTGTAAGGCCATGCCGCTCATCCACTTCGAGCTGTTGAGCATAAGGCACGTTAAATTCGATTGGGTCTTCGATTGAGAAGGCCATTTTAGTTCGCAAGTCCGTCAAAGAAGCGAATGAATACATTGTAGTAGTTTTTCCGGAACCGGTAACACCGGAAATTAAAACAAGACCGTTCATTGAATTGATGGTACTGGTAATATTCTGTAAGTCATCTTCGGACAATCCCAGGTTGGATATTTTCCATCCTTCCTGTGGAAAACTTAATATCCTCATATGGGCCGACTCTGAATTTTTGCCGGCCGGCACAACAGTAACTCGAATGTCCCGGAGCGTCTCATCATCGGGCCATTTTATTTGACCCTCTTGAGGCATAAAGGACTTTGTAGCGTTTAGTTTCGCCGCTGTTTTTATTTGATTGATTAGTTGCCTGCCCTCGGTTTCCGAGAGAAGCTGTTTTTCATGGATTATTCCATCTACACGATATAGGATAAGTGTTCCCCCCTCGGCCGTGTTAAGATGGATGTCTGTAGCACCTTCATAAATAGCATTCCAGATAATTGTTTTGAACGGATCAGGTTGCGATGCAATAATTGAATATCTTTCTTTGTTCTTTTTTTGTGTTATTTCTGAAGATTTAACCATGGTAATCAAGCTCCTTTTAATTTTTGCCAAATTACAGGATGTTTCAAGTAAATCATATCTTAAGCTGGTTCTAATGTAAAATCAATTTTAACTTCTTGAGGTGCCCGGATTTCTACAACTTACGTCCGGGGTAATTGTGCATACGGTGTCATTCCATTGTAGTTCATAAGTATGTTGCATACCTTAAATACCAATTTAGCGCCAGAATCCTGCCGTTGAGCTGCAATCCCCGAAGGCTTAAAATGATTTGTTTTCGCTGGAAGCTATACACAGCTTGACATTTAGCTCTATTTTAGGTGTAATAATGTTTTATATTTTTTTTCAATAGAAACCATCCTGGCTCGGCCGGGACAGGCAAAGTAACTTATCCATCTCCGGAGGTGAGCTATGAAACGACTTGTTGGTAGATGTTTGAGAATTCAGGTAACAGTGCTGTTTCTAATCTGTTGTTTGTCCAGTTCTGTTTTCGCCGTAGAGGCCGATTTGATTGTCTATAACGGTAAGATTGTCACGGTCGATTCGGAATCTTCCGTCTGCCGGGCGATGGCCGTCAAAGATAATCGCATTCTGCGCGTTGGCGGCAATGAGGAAGTTTTACAATTAAAGGGCGGCGACACGAAAGTGCTGGACCTGAAGGGTAAGATGGTCATGCCGGGATTTATCGATTCTCATGTGCATCCGGCTGGAGCTTGCATGACCGAGTTTGATCATCCGATTCCACAAATGGATTCTATCGAAGATGTCCTGAACTACATCAAAATGCGGGCGAGTGTTCTTGCCGATGGCCAGTGGATTGTTTTGCAGCAGGTATTTATCACGCGACTTCGTGAGCAGCGATATCCTACGAGGGAAGAACTCGACAAGGCCGCCCCGAAGAATCCTACCGTATTTCGTACCGGTCCCGATGCGTCACTTAGCTCTCTGGCGATGAAGTTGAGCGGTATCGACAGAAATTTCAAAGTAACCGATGGCGGCCCGGGGCATATCGAGAAGGACTCGAAAACCGGCGAACCGACAGGTATTCTTCGCAGTTGCAACCGCTATATAAAAAGCTCCGCTTCCGGCGCAAAACCGACGGAATCTGATCGCTATGAACGACTGCTCGAATTATTCAAAGACTACAACAAAGTCGGGATTACCGGTATTTGCGATGGCTCATCAAATGATTCGAATCTCAAACGTTATCAGAAGATGCTTGTCCGCGGGGAGTTGTCAGTTCGCATAGCAGCTCAGTACTATGTTGATACCATCGGCCCGATTGAGAAGGTGAAAGACAGCATCCGCGAAGTTGCTAAACACCCGCTATACAATGGTGGCCCGATGATCCGGATTATAGGCGTCAAGGTCTTCCTCGACGGTGGTATGCTCACCGGCAGTGCATATATGAGAGAGCCTTGGGGAGTGAGTAAAATCTATGCTATTGACGACCCCGGCTATCGTGGCGTCTTATTCATCCCTAAAGACCGGCTTTTACCGATGGTCCGCACCGCCACCGAATCCAAGCTTCAATTTACCGCCCACACCGTCGGTGATGGAGCTGTTCATACACTGCTTGATGTTTATGAGCAGGTGAGTAAAACAATGCCAATTCGAGAACTCCGGCACTGCATTACTCACTCCAATTTTATGAGCGCCGAATCCGTGAAAAAAGCCGCCGCATTGGGAGTGATACCTCTGATCCAGCCGGCTTGGTTGTATCTGGACACAAGGACCTTAAATAAGCACTTCGGCTATGACCGCCTTCGCTACTTTCAACCATTACGAAGCCTTTTTGAGGCCGACTGCATTGCCGCCGGAGGCTCCGACCACATGCAGAAAATCGGCCCGGTGCGTTCGATTAATCCCTATGATCCGTTCCTTGGTATGTGGACGACCATCACACGCCGGGCTAAATGGTATGAGAGCCGGCTGCATCCTGAAGAATCACTCAGCCGCCAGCAGGCCATTCGTTTCTATACAATCAACTGTGCAAAAGCTCTCTTCCAGGACAAATACGTCGGTTCACTTGAGCAAGGCAAGCTGGCGGATTTCATCGTTTTGGACACCGATTTGCTTACATGTCCGGCCAATGACATCAGAAATGCCAAAGTCATAAGCACTTATATGGATGGTCGCCGTGTATTCGGGCGGTAATTTATTTCGACCATGACCAAAACCATAGCGGGTCTTCTCGCATAATAGAACATAAAACAGTCAAGCTGCGTATAATGATTTGGCGGAAGTTTTTCTACATCGGCACCTGGATATGAGCAATAATTTTGAGGCTCAAAAGAAACCGCAAAGGTCAAATATTGGGAGGCCTTAAACTTTGGAAGATAGGATCAATCTTGAAGATTACGAAGAGGATATATTAAGTCACCCTTCAAGAAGGAATATGATACATATCCTCACACTGGACAGCATTCTGGCCAATGATGTTTACGAGAGGATACATAACGACGAGAGAATGAAATATTATCAATTGATTAAGCCCCGAAAGAAGGAAATACGCCATGTCGTCACGGAAATTGATAGTATGGCAATAAGTACTGTTTTATCAAGGCTGCTGATAATTGATGTGCGCAGAGCAACTTTGCCAAAACTGCAAAAGGCTTATAATAAAGTGGTTGGTTATAATCGCAGAGACCTGAATAAATTATGCCACATTATATTAATAGGTGATGGCCCCTGGGACTTATTTCATGCCGGAAAGACACTGGATGTTTTTGTCCCTCACATTGCCACTCATAGAGTCGATTATCATCCTGCTGTATTTTTTTATGACCCTTTCCTTCATTACGAGCACAGCGAAATTGAGCGGGCCGGCGTTGATGAAGAATTCGTACTTCCCGATAAAATCCCGAGAAGACTTGTCCGGTTTTTCAAGAAGGACGAGGACGTGGGATTGGATAAGATACGGCGTTATTTTAGAGCTATCGACAAGCCTGATGAAGTCTGCAAAAAAAGACGGAAAAAACTCAGGGATTTATACAAAAAAAGAATTGCAGAACAATTCCCCCACCACAAAGCCCAATTAAAGGCCTGGCTCTCTCGAAAAGG
>CBDURK010000135.1:0-7480 GCA_965369645.1 uncultured bacterium
ACAATTGAAGAAATGGAACAAGTCGTGGAAAATCAGATTAATCGAGAAATTTAATCCGGAGTGGAAAGATTTGTATTCTGATTTGAATTGAGGAGGTAAACGACGCAGTTGGAGCAGTCTTGTCTCAATTGTTGTTTTCAGGGGGTTTGATTCGAAAAGAAAAGCTTAAAAACAGTTGGAAAAAAGGGGTTAGGTGGGTATAATATCGTTGTGGCTCGGACACATAATCTATTGGTCGCAGGAGCGAACTCTACCGGGCCCATTCAAGACGATATTTTCGATGTTTCCATAAAGGGTGATTTGTCCGGTACTTTCATTATGATTGCATTCTTCGGCAGTTTTATATTGCCTGTTTTAGGTCGTGTATTCACACGTTATTACATTCATTAGCGAAAGGAGCATATTATGAACCACAGAAAGATTTACAGTATCATTTTCCTGTTAGTTGTCTTTGCCGGTTTTTCGGCCGCAAGGGAGCAGAAGAAAGACGAATGGGTATCTCTGTTCGACGGCAAGAGCCTTAACGGTTGGTCTATACATAGCGGTTTTGCCAAATATGAAATCGAGGACGATGCGATTGTCGGCAGTACCGTTAAAGGCAGTCCTAATTCATTTCTGTGCACGGACCGGGAATATGGTGATTTTATATTAGAGTTCGAAGTGCTGCTGGATCCCAGGCTTAATTCCGGTGTGCAGATACGCAGTAAGATTGCGAAAGAAGAGAAGGTGTTCGTATTCACAGGGCGCGATGGAAAACCTCGCAGTCGGAAGATACCGGCTGACCGTGTCTATGGTTATCAGGTGGAAATTGCATCGGAAAGAGGAGGAGCGTCAGGGAGCATTTATGATGAGGCCCGCCGTGCTTTTATGCTGGCGAACACAAATTCCGACCCGGCCGCCAGTAAGGCGCTCAAAGACGGCAAATGGAACAAGTTCCGTATAGAATGCAAGGGAGACCGAATCAGGACGTGGATTAATGATATACCCTGTGTCGATTTGAGGGACGGTATGACAGACCGAGGCGTAATTGGTCTGCAAGTGCACGGCGTAAGCAGAGACGCTCCTACATACGAGGTACGCTGGCGTAATATTCGCATAAAGGCAGAGGATAATGGCGTTGAATCGCCTGTAATCTCCAGCCGGGAACGTGCGCTTAGCTGCAGCCCGCTCTGGAGAGGTCCGCGAATGGAAGACGGGCGTGCATACGTCTCGGACAGTATTCTGGAGAGAATGAAAAAAGTTTCGATTACGATGGCCTGGGGTATTGTCAGAGGGGCCGGCTATCGCAACTGTTATGAAAATTCCGCCGGCTGGCAAACCATATATCCCAAGAAAACTATTGTCGGCCGGGTGCTGACCGCCCAGTACATGCCCTCTCACCCGGATTACAATCGGGATATTTTGCGTCAGGGGCATTCGGAAGGCCGGATTGGCAGTTCTAATTCGTGGCCAATTGATATGCTGAAGAAGGGTGACGTTTATGTTGCAGACTGCTTCGGTAAAGTTCTCGACGGGACACTCATAGGCGACAATCTGGGTAACGCTATCTATGCCAACTCCGGAAATGGCGTCATCTTCGATGGAGGTATCCGTGATTTGGAAGGCATCGAGGCGATAGAAGGATTCAACGCATGGCATAAGGGCGCCGATCCAAGCTATCTTCGTGAAGTGATGTTGACAGCAATTAATGTCCCGATAAAGGTTGGCAAAGCTTTGGCCTGCCCCGGTGACGTAGTTTTGGCCAAGCGCGAAGGTATCGTATTTATCCCCGCACATTTAGCCGAGAAGGTTGTAATCGAATCAGAGGGTATAATGCTGCGGGACATGTTCGGACATAAGCGGCTGCGAGAAGGTAAGTACACTCCCGGACAAATCGACGGCAGGTGGTCGGCGGAAATCAAAAAAGACTTTCGCCGTTGGCTGAAAGAGAACATTAACGAGCTGCCTGTGCCGAAGGATGTGATTGAAGGGATACTGAATCCGAAAAAGCGGAACTGGTAGATGTCAGATTGTTATTTGTGTGGATTTCAGCAGGCTATGAATAGTGTACGAACTGGAGAATTATTATGAAAAAAGAGAAAGCCGGCAGGCAGAAAGAGCTTTCAAGGCGCTCTTTGCTTAAAGGTACGGGTGCGGGTTTTGCAGGCTTGAGCCTCGCAAGTATAGTTGGCGCCCCTATCGAAGAGCAGATAGCATACGCTACACAAAACGTAAGGCGTAGTTCCAGCCCCTCTCAACTGAAAATTACAGATATGCGTATAGCGGTGGTGACAAGAGCGCCTTTTAGATGCCCTCTGATTCGTATCGATACCAATCAGGATATCTGCGGTTACGGGGAGGTCCGAGACGGGGCGAGCGAACGTTATGCCCTGATGCTCAAGAGCAGGATTCTGGGGCAGAATCCGTGCAACGTGGAGCGCATATTTAAACGAATCAAACAGTTCGGACATCACGGCCGCCAGGGAGGCGGCGTTTCGGGCGTCGAAATGGCTTTGTGGGACCTTGCAGGTAAGGCATACGGTGTCCCTGTCTATCAGATGCTCGGAGGCCGATACCGTGACCGCGTTCGTCTTTATGCCGATACGCCCAACGGCAGAGTGAGTGGATTGAAGACAAGAATCGAGCAGGGATTTACCTTTTTGAAAATGGATTGTGGCATTCGGAGCATCCGCAGAGTACCGGGAGCACTTAGCTATCCTACGAAAGACACAAACTGGTTTGCCAAACATCCTTTTACACGAATTCAGTTGTCTGATAAAGGCGCTGCTCTGATGGCAGAGCGTTTTGCCGAGGCTCGTGAGGTGGTTGGCTGGACAGTCCCGATTGCGTCCGACCACTTCGGCCATATAAGTGTGAATAGCTGTATCAAACTGGGCAAAGCGCTGCAGCCCTACCAATTGGCCTGGCTGGAGGATATGGTCCCTTGGGAATATACGGAGATGCAGAAAGAAATCAAGACTGCTATTGATGTGCCGCTGCTGACCGGAGAGGATATTTACCTGCTGGATGGTTTCAAGCCGCTTATCGACGGTCGAGCTGTCGATATGGTTCATCCCGACTTAGCAACTGCCGGCGGCATCATGGAGACCAAGAAAATCGGCGACTATGCGGAGCCACGCGGTATTGCTATGGCGATGCACTTCGCAGGTACACCGGTATCCTTCATGGCCAACGTTCACTGCGCAGCGGCCACGGAAAACTTCGTTGCCCTGGAGCACCACTCGGTTGAGGTTGACTGGTGGGAAGATATGGTGACAGGCATTGAGAAACCGCTGCACGTGGATGGTTTCGCACGTGTACCGGAAGGGCCGGGCCTGGGGATAGAACTGAATATGGACGTAGTGAAGGAACACCTCGGGCGGGACCAGGAGCTTTTCGGGCCCACCGACGAATGGAACAGAAGAGGTTCTAACGACCGATTGTGGAGTTAAGAAAAGGATTATAGCCATGGCAATAAATGAAGGAACGATAGAGT
Source organism: uncultured bacterium (assembly GCA_965369645.1). GTDB lineage: Bacteria > Planctomycetota > Phycisphaerae > Sedimentisphaerales > Anaerobacaceae > NIOZ-UU13. The sequence continues at coordinate 3,476 of CBDURK010000135.1, forward strand.
CTGAACAAAAAACACCAAGACCCGACAGACGCACTTTTGGAAAGACCGTTTTGGCAGGCGTTTTTGGTGGTCCGGCCGTTTTGTCATCTATTTCTCAGAGGGCACAAGGTATCAACTCCCCCGCCGCTTCCGGAAAAAGAGGTCGGGGAATAAAGCTGGCTTTAATGCTTGATATTCGAAACAAAGAAAGATGCATACTGGCTCGTCAGATCGGTGTTAATCATGCAATCGTATCTGTTAATCGAACGTTAAGAAGAGTTCCGCGGGACCAGTACGTTGAGGCACTTGCGAAATTAAAAGCTTCTTATGAGGAGTCGGGACTAACAATAGCCGGTGTTGAGAGCCATCCGGTTGCAGCGGGAAAAATCAAGTTGGGGCTGCCCGGCCGTGATGAGGAAATTGAAAACTACTGTGCCGCAATTGAGGCACTTGGGAAAGTCGGGATACCGATGTGCTGCTATAATTTCATGGCTGGTATCGGATGGTATCGCACAAAGACTGATATTGCCGAACGAGGCGGCGCCCTTTCAAGTGAGTTCGATAATCAAATCGCAAAAAAGCAGGGACTCACCAAGTGGGGCCGGGTAAGTGAAGAAAAGATATGGGACAACATTACTTACTTTCTAAAACGGATTATCCCCGTTGCGGAGAAGGCGGGCGTGAAAATGGCATTGCATCCGGATGACCCTCCTATTTCGCCGCTTCGCGGTATCGGGCGTATTTTGATAAGCGGCAGCGCCTTTAGGAGAGTTCTTCAAATCGTGCCAAGCCCGGTCAACGGCATTACCTTCTGCCAGGCCAACTTCAAACTAATGGGTGGAGACATCCGGGCGTTGGTCAGAGAGTTTGGCGAACAAGGTAAGATATTTTTCGTCCACCTGCGTGATGTCAAGGGTACAGGCGAGCGTTTTCATGAGACGTTTCACGATAACGGGCCAACAGATATGCCCCAAATGCTCAAACTCTATCACGACGTCGGTTTTGACGGGCCGATACGCCCGGACCATGCACCGACGTTAGCTTCTGAGAGCAACCAAAGTCCCGGTTATGCGATGCAGGGAAAAGTCCTTGCGATTGGTTATATGAAAGGCATTGCACAGGCGTTGAACATACCGGTAATGTAAACTCCCGAACAGAAAGACTCGTATTGTAAGATGATTGAACTTACATTATCTAAGCCATCGAGGATGACTTGCAGTTTTATTGGTTTTTGCTTTTTTATCCTGCATTTGTTTTGTTTCGCTTCATATTCGGATATGCAAAGTGATTTTACCGAACCTCCTGTGAAATTCCTGCCCAGGCCTCTGTGGTTCTGGAACAATACCGAAGTAACTGTCGATGATATTCATGAACAGATGCAGAAATCGAAGGATATCAGCAAATACGGCGGATTTGGGATACTTCCTTTCGGTAAAGAGTTTTCTCCGGATTATCTAACAGAAGAATACTTTGCTGTTTATGGCGCAGCTTTGGAAAAAGCCCGTGAACTGGGCATGACGATGTCACTCTATGACGAATATGGTTTTCCCAGCGGTTCGGCAGGTGCGAGGAATTCTCGTGATACCAGCCTTTTCAATGAAAAGTATCCCGAATTAACCATCAAGCGGCTTGATAAGCACGAGGAAGCTGTAACAGGCCCAACAGCATACGAAAGAACCGTCCCAGCGGGGAACATTATGAGTATCACAGCCATGGATACGGTTACAAAAGAAAGGGTGGATATAACCGGGAAGGTAAATCAAGGTGTGCTTCGATGGAGTGTTCCATCAGGTAAATGGAAAATCATGTTTTTTGTTTGTGTCAAAGACGGTTATCCCAGTTGTGATTATCTCGACCCCGAGGCAGTGGACAAGTTCATAGAAATGACCCATCAGGCTTACTATGACCGATTTAAGGAATATTTCGGGACGACCATAGATTCGACCTTTTATGACGAACCTACCTTATACCGTGCCGAGGGACGGACATGGACCGACAAATTCAATGAGAAATTCGAAGCGAAGCATGGTTTTAATCCCAGAATTTATTATCCGGCTTTATGGTACGACATCGGTCCAGAAACCCAGGCCGCAAGAAACTACCTATTTGGCTTTCGAACAGAACTATATGCTTTAGGTTTTCCGAAGAGGATACAGGACTGGTGTGATAAACATGAGATTGAAACAACGGGACATCAGGACCAGGAAGAAGTTATCAATCCCGTCAGCGTTTCCGGAGACCTGATGAAGTGTTTCAAATATCAGGCGATTCCGGGAGTAGATAAAATCGGCGGAAACCGCCCCGCAGAAAGATTATACAAGGTCATCAGCTCCTCGGCTTACAACTGGGACATGACACTTGTGATGAGCGAAACTTATGGAGCTATGGGCAATTTGAGCTGGCCAGATATTTATGCTGTTGCCATGGAGCAATATACCAAGGGCATTAACATGCTAATCCCTCATGCGGTTTGGTATGACGACAAGAATGTCGTGTTTAAGCCGGAGCTGTCGTACCGCAGTCCGATTTATGCCGAGGGGCTGCCGGAATTCAATACCTACATTGCCAGACTAAACGTGATGCTTCAGAACGATGGGCGGCATGTATCCGATATCGCAGTACTCTATCCTATCGCTACCCTTCAGGGCAGTCATTACCTGGATGGTGCGCTTGGCTTTTATAAAGGCGGCGTAACCGTATCGGAGGCGGATTACGTGGATGTCGGCGAGCTGCTGATTGCAGGAGCGGGTCGAGACTATACTTTTATCCACCCTGAGGTGTTAGATAATAATTGCATAGTAGAAGAGAATGAGCTTGTTCTGCAAAACAAGATTCATGCCGAACGGTTTAAGATCTTTGTCCTTCCCGGACACAAAACCATCCAATGGAATAATCTGAAGAAGATAAAAGAATTTTACGATAACGGGGGTAAAGTAATTGCTACCGGACAGTTGCCATTCAAGTCAGCGGAATTCGGGCATGACGGAGATGTGGTTCGGATTATAAAAGCAATGTTCGGTTCGGATACAGATCAAAACACTTCAAATGATTTGGATATAAAAAAGAACAGGAACGGAGGCATGATAATACGCCTTAACAGCCTGAATGCAGCAACTTTGCGAAAAGCACTTGATGTAGCCGTTGATGTTTATGATGTAGAGTTTCAAGACAATAGAGTGTTGCGATATATCCATAAAAATATGGATGAGACGGATGTTTATTTGTTTGCCAATATCAGCAAAGCTCAAATTGATACTCATGTAAAATTGAGAGGGCTTATGGAGCCGGAAGCCTGGAATCCTCATACAGGCAATATTATCCGACTTGAGTATACCCATGAAGTGGAAGCTGATTGTAACATCAGTAAGATAAGGTTGACATTGCCGCCTGTGCAATCAGTCTTTATTGTCGGCAAAAAAGCAGAGTTTTAGACAGGAGATATTTTATGAATCGAAATAAATCTTTCGCCATGGCAGGTGGAACATTGGTATTGTTTTTAATTTCATTTGCTGGAACTGCAAGCATCGGTAAACAGGTCGAAACTACAAATGCTTATCTGACTGTGCGGGATTTCGGCGCCATTGGAGACGGCGAAGCAGACGACACAAAGGCTTTTCAGCGTGCGGTCGATTCAGGCCGGGGTGATGTGCATGTTCCAAGAGGGATATACCGGCTTACCAAAACCATTGTAGTTGATTTGGACCGAATAGGACCTGTGTCGATTGTCGGCACGGGCACGGCGAAGCTCGTCATGGCCGGTCCAGGACCGGCTTTGAAGCTGATTGGCACACATAAGGGAACAGCAGCCCCAGGCACAGTGAAGGATAATGTCTGGAGAAATCAGCGTATGCCGTCAGTTAGCGAACTTGAGATTGTCGGTGCTGACCCTAAAGCATGTGGTGTAGAGGCGAGAGGTACAATGGAAGCGGTCTTTTCACGGCTACAGATTCGTAAGGTGCTGCACGGAATCCATCTTACGGAGCGTAACCGTAATGTTATTATTTCCGACTGCCATATTTATGAAAA
>CBDURK010000136.1:0-7471 GCA_965369645.1 uncultured bacterium
TGAACGTGGACAAAACCGTTAATTTCGATGATGATGCCCCGATATTAAAGATGGACCAGTTGTGTAAGAATTACCAGCTTGGGACAGTGGAGTTGCGGGTCTTGCGCAATATTAATTTGACCATCCAGAAAGGTGAATATTTGGCCATTATGGGGCCCAGCGGCTCAGGCAAATCCACACTGCTCAATATGATTGGTTGTCTGGATCGTCCTTCGAGCGGTGACTACTTCCTTGGGGACCAGAATGTTTCTGAGCTTGAGGATGACGAACTATCCTTAATACGTGGTGCGCGTATTGGTTTTGTGTTTCAGTCATTTAACCTGATTAGCCAGCTCAATGTTATTGAGAATATCGAAGTTCCGATGTATTACCAGGGCTTTACTGAGGAGGAAAGCGCCGAGCGTGCCAAGGAATTGGCTGCAATGGTAGGTCTTGGCGACAGGATGAATCATCGGCCTTCGGAACTAAGTGGCGGCCAGCAGCAGAGAGTAGCAATTGCAAGGGCGCTGGCGAATAATCCGCTGATTATTCTTGCTGACGAGCCGACTGGTAATCTTGATTCCAAAAGCGGTAGAGATATATTAGATATTCTTGACCGTTTACATGAAGAGGGCAAAACATTGATTGCCGTTACGCATGACGAAGGGATTGCCGAACATGCCGAACGGACCATAACTCTTTTCGACGGTCGGATAGACAAGGAACGAATTAACAGGGATAAACGGTAGCAAGCTATGTTTGTATATCGATTTAAACGTACAGTAAAATTAGGGGTAAAAAGCCTGTGGATGCACCGGCTTCGTTCGACCCTGACGACTTTAGGCATTATTTTCGGCGTTGCTTCTGTTATTGCCATGCTTGCCATAGGTGAGGGTGCCAGCCAGGATGCCCAGGAACAAATTGCGCGTCTTGGCAGCCGCAATGTTATCATTAAAACTGTTAAACCTCCTGAAGAGCAGGATGCAAGCGGTGAGAGTTCAACTATGCTTGATTACGGCCTGACATACTCAGACGCCGAGCGTTTTAGAAATGGTATTCCTGACGTTGAAGTTATCGTGCCTATTCGTCGGCTCTCTGAACAGGCCTGGTATCGTAATCGAAAGGCATCCATAGAGATAGTTGGTACAGTGCCGTGGCATCCTGATACTTCGCCGATTAAAGTGAAAATGGGACGGTTCCTCAGCAGCACAGATATGCATTACAAGCAGAGTATTTGTGTTGTTGATGAGCGGGTAGTCAGAGACCTATTTGCTTTTGATGACCCATTAGGCCAGGATTTGAAAATAGCGAGTGATTATTACCGTGTGGTTGGTATTGTCAGCGCACAAGCATCCGACTCAGAGAACGGTTTAAACAGTGGGCTTTCAGCAACAGTAACACAGGGGCAGGGTGGTGCAAATGTGGCTAACATCTATATTCCTTTGACCACAGTTAAGGACCGCTTCGGAGAGATATCACTTCAGTTTAGCGGAACCAGCCGCAATATAGAAAAAGTTGAACTCCAGGAAATAATTATAAAAGTAGGCACAATGGAAAACGTGCTGCCTGTCCGTGATATATTAGGTACATTATTGGCCCGATTCCACAAGAAAGATGACTATCAGGTAATCGTACCTCTGGAACTGTTGAAACAGGCTGAGCGTACAAAACTTATTTTCAGTATCGTATTAGGCTCAATCGCTGCAATCTCGCTTGTGGTCGGCGGCATAGGAATTATGAACATTATGTTGGCAACTGTAAGTGAGCGAACACGCGAAATTGGCATCCGCCGTGCTCTTGGCGCCAAGAAGAATGATATTATCATTCAGTTCCTGTCAGAAACTTTAATTTTAACACTGGCTGGAGGTGTTCTGGGGATTATATTGGGTTCTCTAATACCATTTTTAGTGACATATTTCGGTCATATGCCTACTGTGATTACAACCACTTCTTTAATTCTGTCTTTTGGTATAAGTGCCGCGGTCGGAATAACGTTTGGGTTGTATCCGGCCTATCGCGCAGCCAATATGGACCCAATCGAATCACTGCGGCATGAATAGACCTTTGCAGTATGTTAAAGCGAGTCGTCAAAACTCTTACGGCATATATCTAATGAGCAACTTCACAGGCAATGAGCTGAGTCAAAGAACTCCTGTCTTGTTGCCTTTGTGATTCTAACAATTCTCTCGTTGTGAGTCGAGTTTGTCCCATTTGACTGCGAGTATTTTCTACCCATGAAACTATACCTTTGACGACCTTTGGGGCATAATCATATCCTGATGAATCGACCAGGATTTCGATTGCTTCAGCAACAGATCGAGCTTTATGGTAAGTTCGGTTTGAAGTTAGGGCGTCGAAAGTATCAGCTATTGCCATAATGCGGGCGCCGAGCGGTATTGCAGAATTAGATAAGCCGTCCGGATAGCCGTGGCCGTTCCATTTTTCGTGATGGTGTCGAATGATTGCAATCTCCTGTTCCAGAAAAGTCATTTTCTCCAGGATACGCACGGCTATTAGTGGATGTTGCTCTATGATTCTGCGTTCGTGGGGTGTCAGTTTAGCAGGTTTTGCTAAAATTGCGTCTGGTATCCCAATCTTCCCGATATCATGAATCATTGCGGCACGAAGAATAACGTCAATTTGTTCGGGAGCTATTTTCATTGTTTTGGCTATGCCGACAGCGTAGTACATTACGTTTTCTGAATGTTTTTTTGTATAAGGGTCTTTTGCTTCAAGTGCCTGAACCAATCCCCAGATACTTTGAATAAAGACTTTTTCCGTCTGCTCTGACAGGCCTGCAATGCGTCTTTGCAGCGTTTTGATTTTTTCATTCTCGATGTCATTGTTGTTAATGGCCTTTGACATAGTTTTGTCCCAGACCTTAACACAATTTCGTCCTGCACTTTTAGCTTCGTACAGTGCCATGTCGGCTCTGCGCATGACCTCCCTGGTAGAATCGATGGGTTTAAAAGAATGTTCTGCTATCCCACAGCTAATCGTCATCGGAAGATTTTTCGTTAGTTTTATCTGCTGGACTTTATCTCGAATCCTTTCTAATAATATAACAGCGTCTATTGCTTTGGTTTCCGGCATTATCATTACAAATTCATCGCCGCCGTAACGCGTGAGTATGTCCGTAGTTCTTTTCTCTCTTTTCATACACTTGGCAAGTTTTTTGAGTGCTTCATCGCCGGTGCCATGGCCTAATAAATCATTGATTGTTTTGAAATTATCGAGATCAAATATTGCAAGGGAGAATGTTCTTTTATAACGTTTTGAACGGGCGAATTCTGCTTCAAGTTTATCCTCAAGCATCTTTCTTGAGCCTACTGATGTAAGTGTATCGGTTAGAGAGGTCAGCCTTGCCTCTTGATATAACTTTGCGTTTGTCAAATGTGAGTTCAGGATATCTCTTGCTAATTTGGCCTTATACGTTGTCAGCTCTCTGTTTGTGACAATGGAAGAAGCCAAGGTGCACATACATAAATAGCAATCGGCGTTTTCCGGCTTTTGCTCTTTGGCAGAGCCGGACAAAGTCGAAGCTACACTGTTTGGGGAGGCATTAAGCGGGATGACCAGGCGAGGTGATTGGGCCCCGAGCTTTTTGCAGACAGGAGGAATTTTATCGTAATGAAATTCAGCTCCGTCAGTTAATTGTGGTATATCTTTGAGGTTCCCAAGAGATTTTCGAGGGCAGGAGCAGTTGTTGTAGCTGATTAATGAAGAGGGTTTACCTGCGGTGCCATCTCGGCGAATAAATAGTACACATCTTTCAGCTTGAAAAAGCTTGGGTGCCTCGCGGGTAACAATTTCAGCAACTTCATTTAAGTCGATACTTTTCAAGCAAGTCGAAAGCATTGCGACTTCTTCGGCTGCGGCCCTGTCCTCAAGAAGCTGTCTTGCCATAAGGTCACGCGTTGAGATTATTCCGACCACAGAGCCTTTTTCGATGATTGGCAAATGCCGAATCTGATTAACAGTCATAATTTCCCGAACTTCACTGCTGGGAGTATTGAGGGAACAGGAAATAATCTGAGTTGACATAATCGTGGATATAGTGGTTTTTTCAATGTCCAATGAGGAAGCAACCACTCGGCTTACAATATCCCTTTCAGTTACAAGGCCTACAAATTCTCCATCGTTGCTATTGACAATAAGGCAGCTTACTTTATGAGAAAACATTTTATCGGCTGCTGCTTTGATAGAGGAATTATGATTGATAGTTATAATCTCTGAAGGTCGCTCAAAAGCTTCGTGCATTTGTTAGTCCTTTGGATTGTAGATCAATTAAAGTTCGTTGGTAAAAAGGTAAAAGTATTCATTGGCGTCTGAGATAAGTTTATCGGCATTAATCATATGTCACTTCTGGGTATTTTTGCGGCAAATAGAGAAATGAAGTATCTAAAAAGGTAGTTATCGGTCTGAGGAATACAAAATACAATTATAAGATGCTATTTTGTTCATTTGCATTTGATTTCATATTTCGCCAAAGGCATTGACTTGTCTGGTGTTAATATGTTAAAATAAGTCCAAGTAACGGTTTACGAAGAATGAATTGCAGTTTGTGACCCACACAATCAGAGAGGAAGGGGTCGGGCGTGTTCAGGTCTTTTACTATCTTATTGTTTAGTCTCATAATCATCTTGTCATTGGCCGGATATGAAGAAGCTGATGGTCAAGTCGATGGTTTCAGTGTTGACTATGAAGACGATTTGATAAGCTTTGAGAGCGCTCTGTTAGCTAATGGTATCGATGAAACAATCCCTTCGGTAGTGATTAATGAGATTCATTACGACCCTGATGTTGCGACGGAATTAGTAGAATTTATCGAACTTCATAACTTTGGCTCGACAGATGTTAATCTTTCCGGTTGGTATTTTAGTGACGGAATTTCTTACAAGTTTCCAGCCGGGGCGATATTGCAGGCGGGCGGATACGTTATTGTGGTTCAGAATCCGTCTCATATTAACACAAAATGGAATAATGGCAGATTTTTCATATCACAGGCTTCGATATTCGTCCCATTCGAGTTCGCAAGTAAACTCGATAGTGGCGGAGAAAAAATTGAACTTTGCAATGCCGAAGGGAATGAAATCGACAAGATAGATTATCAGCTTGGGTTTCCCTGGCCTACTGTCGGTGATGCCGTCCCTGAGAATCAACCCGGCATGGGCAGTTCTATCCAATTAGTCAATCCATTGTTTGACAATGACCTTGGCGGCAGTTGGCGATCGGCTTATCCGACGCCTGCCGAGCATAATACCGTGGTTTATGCCGAAAATATTCCACCTCATGTCCGGCAGGTCAAACATTTACCTAAACAGCCCGAATCAAGTGAGATTGTGACCATCACTGCTAAGGTAACAGACTCCGATGGAGTAGCTGAAGTTTCGCTGGCATATCAAATCGTCGAGCCGGGCAACTATATCAATATCAACAACGACAGAGTGTATCCCTGGAATTGGACCAGCATAGCGATGAATGATGACGGATTAAACGGAGATGAGGCCGCTGGTGATGATATTTACACAGTGCAGATGCCGAGTTCTTTGCAGATTCACCGTAGGCTGATACGATATCGAATTGTAGTTGTAGATAACAGCGGACAAGGTCTTAGGGTGCCTTACCCGGACGACCCACAGCCGAATTTTGCATATTTTGTTTATGATGGCGTGCCACCCTGGCGAGGTGCTGATCGGCCAGGAGTTACACCCGTTATTGAATATGGTACCGATGTTATGCGAAGTCTGCCCGCTTATCATCTTATAAGTAAGAAAACAGACGTTGAGGATGCTACGTGGCTTGAGCGGCATGAGGGAGGTGATCCTCAACGGAAAGCCTTTAAATGGTACGGTACGCTGGTCTATGATGGACAGGTGTACGACCATATCAGGTTCCGTATGCGCGGCGGTGTCTGGCGCTATGCTATGGGCAAGAATATGTGGAAATTCGATTTCAACAGGGGGCACTATTTTCAGGCTCGCAATGACTTTGGTAAAAAATATAAAACAAAATGGAACAGACTTAACTTCTCGGCCTGCATCCAGCAGGGCAATTACGGGCACCGTGGTGAACAGGGGATGTTTGAGTCGGTTGGCTTCAAACTTTTCAATATGGCGGGTGTCCCGGCTCCGAAGACGAACTATTTGCAGTTTCGGATTATTGATGAGCAGTATGAAGATGGTATGCTCAATGCCGCCCATCCGTCGCTAAACCGCAGCGGAACCCAGTATGATGGCGATTTCTGGGGTCTTTACCTGGCTATCGAACAGATGGATGGTCACTTTTTGGATGAGCACGATTTACCGGATGGTAACCTTTATAAAATCGAAGGCCATAATGGAGAATTGAATAATCAGGGCCCAACAGGGGTTTCGAATCGCTCAGATCTCAATACGTTTAAGCAAGGGTACTACAATGACCCCGATCCGAGTGAGCAGTGGTGGCGTGAGAATGTTGACCTGGATTGCTATTATTCCTATCGGGCCGTCGTCGAGGGCATCCACCATGGTGACGTGGGATACGGGAAAAACTATTTCTTCTATCTTAATCCCGAAACCAATATCTGGTCGCAGTTGCCGTGGGACCTCGATCTGAGCTGGGCGAATAACATGTATGGCGATGGTGAAGATCCGTTTAGGAAACAAGGTGGAATCCATAGGCGTCGCGCTCTTTTTCTGGAATTTCAAAATCGTCTCCGAGAGTTTCAGGATTTATTATATAATTCTGAGCAGATTAACCAGTTGATAGATGAATTTGCCTCTATCATTTATGACCCCGGCGGAGGACTTTCAATAGCGGATGCTGACCGCGCCATGTGGGATTACCACTGGGTTATGGGTGATGATGCCTATCCGAAGTATCTTTCCCGCACAGCTTCAACTAAGGCAGGCCAGGGCCGGTTTTATCAGAGAGCCGCAACCAATGACTTCCCTGGAATGTTTCGGATTATGAAAGATTACGTCTCGGGCAGCCGGGCATTTGATACTCCTACATATGATGCTGCTCTGCCAAGAACGCCTGGAATAACAGCTACTTGTGGACCTGATTTTCCGATCAATGCACTTACGTTTGAGACAAGTCCTTTTAGTGATCCACAGGGCAGCGGTACCTTTGCTGCGATGAAATGGCGTATTGCTGAGGTAAATCCCGGCTCACAGATTGTACCTGGGGGGCAAGATCAAAGTGTCGCGCTGATAGATGACGGCGCCGAGTGGAAATATTTCAAAGGTACGCAGGAGCCTTCAAGGGGACGAGATGGTTGGCGTCATATAGGTTTTGACGATTCGAACTGGCTAACTGGCAGAACAGTTATCGGCTACGGTGAATCATTCATTGTTACTAATCTAAGTGATATGAGGGGGCAATACACGACCGTATATCTGCGAAAAACATTTAATATAACAGACCTCGATGAAATCGGAACGTTGAAACTTCTAGCCAAGTATGACGATGGTGTAAACATTTGGATTAACGGTGTCCATGTCGTATC
>CBDURK010000137.1:0-7445 GCA_965369645.1 uncultured bacterium
TCAATTATAAGCCCTCGCCGCTGCGGCTTCAACATTTAAGCGATCATCTCCCCAGCATTTTTGAATTTTTCTCATCGTCATTTTGAGCGAGGCTCAGCGCAGTCGAGAAACAATTAAGAATTGTCATTCCTGTGAAAGCAGGAATCCATAAGAGTTGTGAGTTACGGCCGCCTGGTAACGCTTACGCTACCGCCGCTGTCTCTTCTTCATGCTCGCCGAATTTAACGCTTATCTTCTTGCTCACTCCCCGTGTCTGCATCGTTATCCCGAACAGCACATTCGCAATGCTCATCGTGCGTTTGGCGTGTGTGATTACTATGAACTGCGAATCCTTTTGAAACTCCCGCAGCAGTATATTGAAACGCTCGTTGTTTGCCTCGTCCAGGGCAGCATCAACCTCATCGAGGAAACAGAACGGCGACGGTTTGGTCTTGAAAACCGAAAACAGCAGTGCGAGTGCCGTCATCGATTTTTCGCCGCCGCTAAGCAGTGATATGCTCCTGGTCTCCTTGCCGGGCGGGCGGGCTATAACCTCTATCCCCGCTTCGAGAATATCCTCCGCGTCCTCAAGCATTATGTCCGCCTTGCCACCGCCGAACAATTTGCGGAAAATCTCCTGAAAATGTCCCCGTATCTCCTCAAAGGTCTGCTGGAATTTCTCCCTGCTCTTCTTATTGAGCCGGTTTATCAATTGCTGTAATTGCCCCCTGCTGCTATTGAGGTCCTGAACCTGATCGCTCAAAAAGTCATGTCGTTTTTCGAGCGTCTCCTGCTCATCTATCGCATCGATATTAACGTTCCCGAGCCTCTCAATCTTGCCCCGAAGCTCGTTTATCTCTTCTTTGACCTTTTCCCAGTCAACATCTTCCTGGGTGTAATCTTCATAAGCCTCGGCCAAATCAATCTGCAACTGTTCCTGCACCCTCTCGATCAAATCCTGCTGCCGAACCTCCAACTGGCTTAGTTCTATTTTAAGCTCGTTAATTTTGCGATCAGTATCTTCTTTCTCGGTGCGTCTGAGCCGGACAAGCTCCTCCGCCTTTTTTCGGTCTTCCAGCAGCCTCTCAGACTCTTTATGCAGTAATCTACTGCTTTCCTGGCTCTTTTCTTTTTCGACAAACAGCTCCGAGACCCCCGCCTCGCAGCTAAGAATGTCCCGCTGGGCCTGGGCCAATTGCTCGCTGCAGTTTCTAATCTCCTCCTGCGCAGTTTCATTGGCCGTGCTGTTCTCCTGCATCTGGCTTTGCAGGCTCGCGGTTATCTGCTTCAATGCCTTACTCTGCTCGGAAACCTGCCCCAAAGCCACCTTCAAATCGGTAAGCTTGTTTACCAATATCTGCTGCTGTTCTTTTTGCTCGGCATATTTCGCCTCAAGCTCTTCTATGTGCGCCGTCCTCTGACTGTTTACTACTTCCAGTTCCTCTAATTTCTGCTTCGAGTCATACTCCTTCTGAACCGACTGCGCTATCTGTTCGGCCAGCATATCAATCTCATTGGCCAGCAAAGGCTCTTCCTGTCTGAGCCGTTGTATATTCTGCTCTATCAGGCTGAGCTTCGAGCCTACCTGCATCTTTTCGGTGTTCGCCTCATATACCGCCGTCCGCAGATCTTTACACAGATCATCCAGATGTGCTTTCGTCTGATTGTTTTTCGCAATCTGGCTTTCAATCTCTTCGATTTCTGTGGCGATATTGGCGATGGTATCCTGAAGCTGGCGAAGACGGCTTTTTCGCGATATTAAACCGCTCGCTTTACCCAAAGGCCCCAGCTTTATCATCCCGTCGCCGCTTAAGAATTCACCCTTCAAAGTAACAAAATCAAATTCATCCGACACACTCCCGGCCAGCTCTACCGCCTCTTGCAAAGACTCGACAACTAAGGTCCTGCCGAGCAGCTTCCACGCCAGCGCCGCGTATTTACTGTCGAACTTTACGAATTCAACAAGCCTGCCTTTAACACATTCGAATCCGGACCAGTCATTTGTATCTACAAATGGCTCTACCTTATCAAGGCTTATAAAATTTACCCTGCCGTCAAGTTCCCGAATCATCTCAATATCAGCCAGCATCCTGCCTGTGCTGTTGATTACAAGCGCATCGGTCTGCCCCTCGAGGGCAGCCTCGACTGCGTTCGCATATTCGACCCCGGTTTCTATCGTTTCCGCCAATATTCCTTCGACGTAATCGAATTTGTTATCAACCGCCCTCTCCTGCAATATGCTCTTAACACCCGCTTTAAGCCCCTCACGCCTTTTCTCCATATCTGTCAATATCGTCAGCTCGCTGTTCAGTGCGCTCCGCACCTCTTTACTGTGGGCCAACCGTTTATTGCCCGCCTCCAATGCTTCGTTAAGTTCTTCACTTTTTGTGCGCTTGGTTTCCAGGCTCTCCTTCAGATCAGCTAAGACCTTTTCGATATCATCATAGCGTGCGTTGTGCTGTGCCTTTTCAGTCAACAGTTCCTCTAATTCAGCACGAGCGGTTTCCGCCCGCCCCGAAAGACGGTCTTTCTGGCTCGATAAATTGTTGCGATAAACTGAAATGCTCTGGACCTCGTTATGAAGCTGTGCCGTCCTCCTGACTATGTCGATAATTCCCGATTTCTCATCTTCGAGATGAGCCTCTAATGACGTACACTCGGCATTCACCTCCTGCATGGCTTTTTGGATTTGCTCAACCGCCCCGCTTTTCTCTTCCAGCATCTTTTCGCAGTTCGCCAGCTCTCCGATGTATTGTGATGAATTTTGCTCGAATTGCTTCTTCTGCCCCCGAAGTTTTTCAATCTTCTCTCGCGCGGATTGTTCTCGTTCCTGTAGCTCGGAAATCCTCGCTCGCAAAAAATCAATTCTTTGAAGGCGCTGCTCGATTTTGCTGCGAACCGAAACAAGGGAATTGTCCGTCTGGCTCAGCTTATGCTCTGTCTCTATTATTTCCTCACCCAAATTGCTTACCAGGCTGTCCTGCTTGGCCACTTCCGCCGCCAGGGCTCCGAACTGTTCACTAACCTCGTCAAGAACGGCCCCCTTGTCTTTCATCTGATCACGGTTCTTCCCGTATTCGACAAGAGAATAGCTGACCTGAAGCTCTTTGAGCTTTTGAGTATATTGCAGGTAATTCCTTGCTTTACCCGCCTGCAGCTTTACACTGCGAAGCCTCTTGGAAATCTCGCCTAAAATATCTGCAAGCCGAAGCAGATTCTGTTCAGTCCGTTCCAGTTTACGAAGGGCTTCTTTCTTATGTGCCTTATACTTACTTATCCCGGCTGCTTCTTCGAATATGAACCTTCTGTCCGTCTTCGATGCGCTCACTAAATACTCTATCTGGCCCTGCTCGAGAATCGAATAGGCCCTCGTCCCTATGCCCGTATCCATAAACAACTCTTTAATATCCTTCAGCCGGCAGATTTTGTTGTTTATACGATACTCACTTTCACCGCTCTTATATATTTTTCGAGTTATCTGAACCTCTTCCGCATCGATAGGAAGCTTTCTCGGCCCGGTTCCCTCGGGGTTGGATATAAACAGGCTCACTTCCGCCGCACCCAGAGGCTTTCTGCTACTGCTGCCACCGAATATCACATCCGCCATGTGTCCGCTTCGCAGGCTCTTGACACTTTGCTCTCCAAGCACCCATTTTACCGCATCGACAACGTTGCTTTTGCCGCACCCGTTGGGGCCGACAATAGCTGTTATCGGACAATCGAAAACAAAATCCGTTTTGTCCGCAAAACTCTTAAATCCGTTAAGAATAATTTTTTCAAGTCTCATCTTCCATCCTGTTGTTAACGTCCGGTAACTATTAATAAAATATAAACATACAGCTTTTAGTTAAATATGCAATATTGTTATCGGCCGAAGGGTTGTCTTCTCTTGATAATTAGCCGATTTTTGGTAAGGCTCCTGCCCAAAACTCCGCTTTTACCGCACCCTTGTCACACATCAGCTTTAAAAGTGCTATAACATCCGCGTATGGAACACCTAAGCCCCCACGACCCGACTCACCTTCTGCCTTGGGCTTTTCGCAGAGGGTTCGGATAATGTCACTAAGTACAAATGAGCTTCTCAACTGAGCCACCACACCCGGACGGAAGGGATGTTTGCGGATTATCGAGACATAGCCCTGACCGGACGGGGCGTTAATTGTTATACTGCTGTCCTCTGAATGCACAAAAATCCCGCTACTGCATTGTATCGTGGCGCCAAATAAAGCGATTCGAGGCTGACCGCTGCGAGAGACAAAAATTGCTTTCTGTTCGGTTTGCACTATTTGTTCCAAATAAAAATTACTTCCGACAAGCTCTTGTGTCACGGCAATATCGCCTAATTTCCGCAACTGCTCGTAAGCGGCCAGCCTCACGCGAAAATCATCGTCACGCAGCAGCCTTTGCGATATTCGAGCCGCATCGTTACGCCTGGCCCCGGTGGTTATCGACTCAAGGGCAACAATTCGATAAGCTGATTTTACGTCCATAGCTATCTGCCTGAGAGTCATCAGGCCGGCGTCACTGCCCAGATTAAGCATACATCTGGCAGCTCGCAAACGTACCTGCTCATTCGATGATTTAAGCAAAACACTCAGCCTGCCGAAACTTTGATTACCTATGGCTTCAAGAGCTGTTTCACTCGCATCCGCGTCCTGCAAAGCGGTAAGTTTTCTGATAAATATATTTATTCTCTCGTTGATAATTTCCGCGTTCTGCGTAAGATACGTCGCTTTCATTATCGAAATGAATCTTTGCTTGCACTCTACATATTTAGCCGGCACTGTCACCTCAAGCCTGCCAGGCAAAACCACCCTCGCTGTTCCGTTACCGAAAAGTTCGTTCAGGCGGTTTCGAATATTGTTTGTCATCCTTAAATCGGGTTCGTGAAGTTCCAGAGCTATCTTGTACTCATCAAGAATCCTTCCTCCGGCTAATACATATCCGCCCCTTTTATTGATGTTCGATGTCACAAATTTATCAAAATAAACCACCCCTTTGGCTTCGGCTACTATTTTCGTAGTGATTCCGAAAGTATCTCCAGACTTCAGTTCCGTGCCCAGCAGCCATCCCCCTACAAGAGATGTGGCTTGGGTACCATCTAATGCCGATACTCTCACATCGAAATTCTCATTCCTCGAAGCCACAGTCGGCATTATCCCCTCTACCAGTACCACAGCCGTATCCGAACCGCTAATCATCTTATCAACATTTATCTTGCGGTTGGGATATAGTGTTGGGATATGTTGCACAAGATACGTCCTGATATGTTGAGGACACTCGCCCGAACCCGTACCCTTCAATCCTACTACCAAACTGTATCCTTCGAGTTTTACCGATTCCGGCCACGACATCTCCACCAGCAACCCTATCGTCGTACCTAAATCTACCGCAGAATCAAGGCCTTTTGCCCCCTCACCACAACCGCATATAAAGCAGCCGACAAGTACTGCTGTTATCACTAAAACCTTTTTTAGAATGACAATATTCATCTGGCCGGACACCTCAAAATAAAATAATTTACCGCTGAGAAATAACTCTAAAATACTACGCCGTCAAATCAATTCCGTCAAGTCTAATCTTACAGCACTATACCCCTTACTCCTTACCCCTAAACCTTGGCTAATAACGCATCAAACCTTCCATTTGCCGCTGCAATGTATTGTTCATCAGATATAAAGGGCTTTTCCAGTCTCAGCCTTGTTTCTTCCGAAAGCCGCTGCTTTTCTACGATTTCCATCCCCGCCGTTTGAAGCAGCTTTTTGTATTTACTGATTACAGGTTTTAAAATCAAAGGCGCCTCTCGCAAAATACCCCCTCCGCTTCTGTATATTTCACCGATCACTTCCGAACGCATATTTCTCGCTACCCTTCTGAACAACAGTTCGAGAACCTGGAAATGACTCTGCTCCGGAAAGCCGCAGTTCGATATGACAACTAATTTAGCTTGCTTTTCAGACCTGCTGATATGCACGCACTCTCCGCCTTCGTCTTTCTCGAAATGCGGATCAAGCCCCGCAATAAGCCTGTCCATAAAATCTTTCATAATTCCCGTTACATTATCAACGTAAACCGGCGTTGCGAAAACGACAATATCCGATTCGTCAAACTTCTGAATCAATTCCGCCATATCATCTTTAATAACGCATTTGCCCGGCGTCTTTATCCAGCATGTAAAACAACCCCGGCAGGGATATATCCTTTTCTTCACAAGAAATACGTTCTCAACCTCCGCCCCGGCTTCCTCGGCACCTTTCGAAAATTCTTTGACCATAAAGTGGGTATTACCCTTCTTCCCTCGGGGCGAACCGTTGAATATCGTAACTTTCATAATAATACCCCTTTTCTCGAATACAATTCTCTGCTCATTACTTCATTCCCCGACAATCTGACATACGACGGTTCTCGTCCGCGGCCTCGTATCAAAATCCACCAAAATAATCTGCTGCCACGTCCCTAATGTCATCCTGCCGTCAACAACAGGTACACTCATAGAAGGCCCCATCAGCGTCGCCCGAACATGTGCATGTCCATTATCATCATGCCATGTCTCTTCGTGCTCATACCGGCCGCGCTCGGGTGCTATCTTCTCGAAACACGCCTCGATATCGTAATTGACCAACCCAGGTTCATATTCCGTCGTCGTTATCCCCGCCGTCGAGCCAACGTTGAAAACCGTAACAGTGCCCTCTCTAACGCCTGATTGGCTTACAACCTCGCTGACCTGCTCGGTAATATTAACGACATCGCAATTACCCTTCGTTTTAATGTTGAGATTTTCCGTCTTAACCATTCGCTACAATCCTTATCATCGGTAATATTATCCCCCAACAACAGCAGCAAACATAACGAATCTGCCCTCTTTTTGCAACACCAACCTTCTACCTTCTGCCTTCTGCAATTTTTGCTATTTGCGAACAGCAGGCTTGATTTTGAGTATAAATAATGAAAGAATAAAGGTTTCAGGAGTATACTCATGAAGACGCAAATGCAAGTTACACGTAGAAATTGGCTGTTACGGTTAACATTTTTATGCCTCATCACTTCCAGTGGATTTGGAGGCTGGCTATTAACCGCTCATGCCCAGACAACCAGCCCCGTAAATAACCTGACCATCGATGATTTCAGCAGAGCAAGACGCCACAAAAACAGTCTAACCTGGACCTCGATAGCTGATCAAACGAAAGATTCCAGCACAATCGGCACCAACAATTTCGTGCAAGAAAGCGGCAGGTCCTGCCTGAATATAAAGGAGCTTTTCCTACGGAATAAAAGCATCACTCTCCTTGGCACAAAACTCGTACTGGATAATAACAGCAACATCAATATCGCTGGCCATGATGGCATATACCTGCGGGCGAAAGGCACTCCCGGGCCAGCGTCTCTCGGGATATGGATAGAGAGCAAACAAAACGGACGCCAGCTTTATCAGGCGCCAATTGAGTTAAAAAACCGCTGGCAGGAAC
>CBDURK010000138.1:0-7397 GCA_965369645.1 uncultured bacterium
AAGTCAAAGAGCGCAAACTTCTTGGATTAGGTCTTGTAGGAACAACCGGGCTAATGCTGGCGATTATTGCTCTGGTGGTTGTTTTGGGAACTGTGGCGCTCAGCCCTCGCAGAAAGGGTCGGCTATGACAATCTGGAGGTTGGTGTTCAGTGAAATCCTGCATCGCAGGATGAACTTTGCATTAGGTGTATTGTCGGTAATGGTTGCCAGCGCTTCTTTCATTGGGTCCGTTACACTTCTTAATATCCATGACCTCCGTACAAACCAGATACTTCAGGACAAACAGGATGAACTGGCCGACAGAATGGTTGAGTTGACGGACGTTACCCGCAAGGCTATGCTCAAACTTGGTTTTAACATTGTCATTCTGCCCAAAGATCAGAATCTGGCTGACTGGTATGCGGACGATTACGCGACAAAGTATATGCCCGAAGATTACGTGCATCGCCTGGCGGATTCCAGAATCGTTACGGTTCGTCACTTCCTACCGAGTCTCCAGCAGAAAATTGAGTGGCCGGAGCGAATGCGCAAGATTATCCTTGTAGGCACCCGAGGCGAAGTCCCCAATTTACACAAGAATCCGGTCAAACCGATGGTACAACCGGTACCCCCTGGAACCATAAGTCTTGGATACGAGCTTCACCGGAGCATGGATATTAAGGTTGACGAAAAAGTTGATTTGATGGGGCGTCAGTTCACTGTGCATGCCTGCCACAAGGAGCGAGGCAACAAAGACGACATCACTGCCTGGATATACCTGGCGCAGGCTCAGGAACTCTTGGATAAACCGGGCCTTATTAATGCTATCTTAGCTTTGGAATGCATGTGTGCCGGGTCGGATGCCTTGCCGCAAATACGTAAGGAAATAGCAGCTATTCTGCCGGGAACGCAGGTTATCGAACGAGGCTCACGTGCTCTGGCGCGGGCTGAGGCTCGAAATAAAGTCGAACAGGAGGCCCGAGTTGCCATCGAAAAGGAAAAACTCGGCCGGCAATACCTAAGGTCTGTTCGAGAACGACTGGCATCCATACTTACACCTGTGATTGTGATGGCTTGCGCCGTGTGGATTGTACTATTAGGATTCACGAACGTCAGGGCACGGCGGGAGGAAATCGGAGTTCTCCGTACACTCGGAGTATCTGCCAAAAGTATCCTGGCCATGTTCCTGTCGAGGCACATTATGGTTGGGGTATTGGGAGGGGCGTTCGGCTTTTGCGTTGGTGTGCTGGCGGCCGTTTACTTTGGCGCGGCTCTCGAAGACACACGAATAGGGATAACCGATATGGACCTTTCTTTAGCTGGTTTACTGGTGCTTTCTGTCGGAGGAGCAGCCGTTCTGGCGGTCATTGCTGGATGGATTCCAACTCTAACGGCGATTCGGCAGGACCCGGCGGAAGTATTAAGAGAGGAGTAAAGTGAGAGGCGTCTGAATTCCTGCGAATTAGGATTCTTTTACGAGATACGAAATAATGCTTGAGTTCAAAAATATAAGTATGTGGTTTGATGGGCCCAAAGGGAAAGTAACTGCTCTCGATGAGGTCAGCTTTTCCGTTTCGCCGGGTGAATTCCTGGCCGTACGAGGCCCGAGTGGTTGTGGAAAAACCACGTTGTTGTTAGCCGCCGGCGGTTTACAAAGACCCAGCGCCGGGCAGGTCAGTCTGGATGGTCAGGATCCGTATGCGCTCGGCTCTGAGATGCGAAGCCGGATGCGGGCAAGCACGATAGGATTTGTATTTCAGCAGTTCCACCTGATTCCATATCTGACAGTACGACAGAACATTATGGCCCCTTCGCTGGCTCTTCCGACTAAGGAAGCAGTCCAACGAACGCAGGAGCTTGTGAGTAATTTCGGGCTGGACGACCGTGCCGGCCATGTACCGGCGCAGCTCAGTACCGGCCAGAGGCAGCGAACAGCCCTGGCTCGTGCCCTCCTGAATAAACCGAAAATTATTTTGGCTGACGAACCTACGGGAAATCTGGACGAGGACAACGCTGATATTGTATTTGATTACCTCGATAAATATGTCTCAGATAGTGGATGTGTGCTGCTTGTTACTCACGATGCAAGGGCGGCCGCACACGCAACTAAAACACTCCAAATGAGCCAGGGACGGATAATTGAATAAAGCAAATAGCTCTCATGTTATCTGCAATTGAATATCACCGGCCTTCACACGGCTGATCAGGTTCGGTGTGTCCGGGCCCATCGCATTTACACGAAAGATGTTTTTCACGTCGCATAAAACGGGCAACAAAGTCGCTGCTCGGCTTATTTACCAGTTCATCCAGACTACCGACCTGCTGCAGGATACCAGCTTTCAAAATGGCCGCCCGGTCTGCGACGGTAAATGCCTCTTCAAGATTATGGCTTACGTGGATGGTAGTCAGGCCAAGCCTGCGTTGAATACTCAGCAATTGAGCGCAGACTTCCTGTCTTGTAACCTCATCCAGGGCGCAAACCGGCTCATCCAGAAGTAATATTTTTGGCTGCAATACCAGTACCCGCGCCAAAGAGACTCGTTGTTTTTCACCACCGCTGAGACCGTGAATTCTGCGTGACAATAACCGCCGGATGTCCAGTAGTTCTGTCGTTTCAGTTATTTTGGATTGCATCTCTTTGCGTTGACAGCCACGGGCGCGTAAACCGAAAGCTATATTTTGTTCTACGGAAAGATGCGGAAAAAGGGCGTAATCCTGAGGGACATACCCGATACCCCGAGCGCGAGGTTCGATATTGGTTACATCACTTCCATCGATGTATATACGTCCCGAACTAATCTTTTTAAGGCCGCAAAGGCACTCCAGAAAGATTGTCTTGCCCGAGCCCGGCGGGCCTAACAGGATAAAGTATTCTTCCTTTGCGATGTTGATACTCAATCGCTGCAACTCAAACGTGCCGATATGAAAAGAGATTTCTTCAGTGCGAATCATAATTTTGCCAGTGCCGAACCTCCGATAAGTCGAATGCAGGTTACTGCAATCAGAGCTACGAATATAAGAAGTAATGCTATTGCCAGCGCTACTTCAAGATTGCCGATAGATTGTTCGAGAAAAATGGTTGTACTTAAAACTTCGGTTCGATTTCGGAAAGAACCTACGAAAATCATCAATGGTCCGAAAAGCCCGAACGCGCGGGCCCATGTTAGAATACCACCGGCGAGAATACCGTTTTTGGCTAATGGCAGACAAACACGGCGGAAACTCCCAAACTGTGTACAGCCTAAGGTAAGAGCCACGTTTTCATAACGCCGGTCAACGTCATCAAAGGCGGTCTTGGCCGAGCGGATGGCAAAACTTGCTGAAACCACAAACTGACACAGCACGATACCTTTTGGCTGAAAAACGAATTCAATACCCAAATCTTCCTGTATCCATCGGCCTGGACTTGTCTTGCAAAAAAACACTAACAGCGTAAGACCGGCCACAAGCGGGGGAAAAACTATGGGCAAATCCACAATGGCATCAACGAGTATCTGACCGGGAAACCGAAAGCGGCTTAACGAGTATCCCATTGGGACTGCGAAAAGCAGTGCTATCAAAGTCGTAACACAACTCGTCCAGACACTCATCCAAAGAGCGTGGCGGATGAATTTGGAGGTCAGGACTGTTGCGACTGCTTTTTTATCCACATAAAATATATCTGTAATTATCAGTGTCAGGACAAAGATAACAAAGACGGACACAAAGAAAAATGCCGCCGCAGAAAAAATGCGGTCGCGCCAACCTCTTACCGGAGTGTCCAAAACGGTTTTCATTGCCAACCCAAAGACGCAAAAACACCCCATTTGTTAAATTCATGATACAGCATATATTTCATGCAGACTATTACAATCAAAAGTCATTTCTTCCTATAAATAAAGCACGTATTCTATTGAAAAGACCCGGCCATGTAAAGGAGTTTCCGGGAAAGTGTTCTGCGCCCCGTTTGAATTGAAACCTTTTATACGTTGTTTTCCTGTTTCGTTATTTTACATAGCCATACTCGGCAAAAATCTCAGGACCTTTAGTTCGAACGAAGTTAATGAACTGCCTGAGTGCTTCAGGTTCCTTGGTATAGCTCAGGCCAATGATATGTACGCGGATTTCTTCATTGTATTCATAAGGTGTCTTAACGACATCCAAACTGTCGCGGAATGTATGGGCCACGCCGTTCCACATAATGACCGCATCGACGGCCTGGGTTTTCAGAAAATTCCCCAGATTGCTGTGTCCTTTTGTTAAGCGGTTTTCGACATTTTTCATCACTGCCTCTTTTATGCCTTTCTTTTCCAAAAGCGCAAAGACCATTTCGCCGCAGGTGGAATATTCCGGATTACTCAGGGCAATTTTCAGCCCGGGTTGTGTTAGGTCTTCAATACTTCTCAGCCCTTTTGGATTACCTTTTTGCACCGCCAGTACAGGGGCTACGAATCCTACGTGGACATAATCGAATAATGAGTTGGCGTCACGGACATAATTAAGGAAAGGATCGTGTGTGACAAGGATGTCCCCTTGTTGACCGGCCTTGACCAGCGGCAAAAAATCTTCACTTCCTGCAATCGACGTGGGAACATGAATGCTTGTTTGAGAGGTGAACTCAGCACACAATTGTTCCATTGGCTTGGGAAAAGAACTACCGCATAAAAGTTCAAGCTCTCTGGGCTTGTCTCCTGTTTCTTTTTTGTTGCAGGCGGTTACAGCCAATAAACAAAATACGCAGATTAAGAAAAAATATAATATTCCCTTTAGTGTATGAGATGACCACTTATACATATTATACCCTTTCATAAATTACTTTGAGTTTGTGCTGCTGCATAGTTGGTTTCTCCAAAGCACAAAACCCGTCCATCTTCCAGAGTCACTATTACACGACCATCACGGTCAACAGCCAGGCCCCAGCTAACCGGGGTCGAAGGTACCTCTTCAGACCAGAGGACGCTGCCATCCTCGATATTTAAGGCGACAATCTCTGATTTCTTTGCGACTACTACGCTATTATTACAAGCTGCCATAGCCACACTGTCTTTGCAGTCATAGCTCCATATTGGTTTGTCTCTGATGCCGAATCTGTTCCAGTCAAGGTTAAAACGGTTGCCGGGCTGCGCCATCTTTCTTTTTAATAACTCTCTGTCAATATGGTCAAAGCATAGCACCCTTCTATTCTTTTGGTTGCTTACCCACACAATGTCTCGTCCGCCGGTAGATGTAAGAAAAACTCTGTTAAAGACGGTGTTATCGAAGACATCATATTTCGGGTGTGCATAGAATGGCTTGCCGCAGGCTGCGACCTTCTCGCCGAGCAGAGAAAGTTCCTGGCCGCGAGGGCTTTGTGATGTAAAAACATTATTTTGTGCAAGCTTCCGGAGAATGGCAGGGTCGTTCAGGCATTTTCCATCTGAAATGTTATACACAGCCGGCGAGAGAGATGTACCGCTCGCTAAGTAAAGCTTGCCGTCGTGAAGTAACTGATGGCCCTGGACGCTTGCTCCGGTATGGGCTTGCTCATCCAGATGGCCTGACGTGTTGTTCTGCCATTTTATCCGGCCTGTCGCAGCGTCTAACGCATAGACATAAGTGCCGTCATAATTAACGATACCGGCGGCAAAATAAGCAATTCCATCTTCGACTAATACTCCGCTTGCGACCGGCCAGGTGGAAAGCAGTGAGCCATATACCGGTATCTTGCGTTCCTCGGGTGCCGCACGAAACCGCCAGAGCAGACGGCCCGTCTTTGCCTCAAAGGCATAAATCCATCCGTCGCCGGAGCCGACCAGTGCACGGCCTTTCCAGATGGTCGGAGGAAAACGGACCGCGCCATCCGTATATGCCTTCCACCGCAACCGCCCATTGGTTGCATCCAGGGCTCGGACGATGCCGTCGGGGCCGCTCGTAAATACCAGGCCACCAACCACAACAGGGGCTGTAGGAAGTGAAACTCCGGGGGCGGGTGTGATTTTCGGATTATATGTCCACTGTAGTCTGGCTTTCTCAGGGATTATGGCTTTTGTTGTTGCACTGCCTGTATTGTCTGCGCGGAAGGTGGGCCAGTCAGCCGATGATTCAGGCAAGCTTGCTACTTTCGTCAAATCTCTAACGTTTTTCTCCAGACGCTGTGATTCAGTTGCATGTGGTTTAAAATCAAAATCACCAGCAGACGCAAGACATGTGATGCCGTAGAGCGTAAGCTGGCAATCACATACCGATGGCCACCAGTACAGCAGACCGTTGGCAATGGTTACGCCGTCGTGACATTGGGCACGCATTGGAGAAATCCAGTCCTGACGTTCGTCGGCGATGTCCAAACGTGTCGAGCCGCCTCTGGCACGGTAGAATATAGAGTCGAGAGATCCTGTAGGCCGGCTGCATGCCCTGCGGGCGGTCACCAAATCTGCCAATACGGCGCCTGTTAGCGGGTCGAATTTCTTGCTGAGATTGCCTTCGTCATTTTGGCCACTGAGAGCATATACACCGTCATCTTGAAGGACTAACTGGAAATTGTTATAAGGATGTTCCCAGAGAACGTTTCCGCTTTCGGCAGAAACAGCAAGGAGCTTGTTAATCTGAGGCCCGGCAAAGTACAAAGCCTTGTCACTGCACTTCATATAACTTGTAGTTCGCCAGTTGGTTCGGTAATCCTGTCGATGTGAATATTTCCCGAGTGATTCAAACAGCTCAGGAGCATTTTTCGGTGTCTTTCTCCAGATTACTTCGCCGTTTTTCGCATTCAGACAAGCCAGATATGTCCCAAATCGAAAGACATATATACGTCCGTTTTTCATGCACATTGCCCGGCTGTCCACCGGTTCGTCTTCTCGGTGGCTCCACAGGACCTTTTTCGTTTTCGGGTCAATAGCTAACACGTTTTTGCCAAATCCCCACGGATTCTCCGGCTGGTTGAAACCGATTGATATCGGATTCCAAGGCCAGCCGTGGACTTTACGGTTCCACTGCTTTGTTGGGTCTCTTTGCTCCTGTTGTCCCATAAGGGCATAAAGCACGCCATTTTCCAGAGCCATCCATTTCCAGAACGTTCCGCCGGCCTGTTCCATTGGAGGGATAATTTCTTCTTTCAACCGGCCTGTTACCGTATCAATGAGCTTGCAGGATTTATCGTCACCGACATATAACGTCATCGGCGTTGCAATCATCGTATTGCGATGAATCATCACGCCCTCCGCCAGGTCTCGCTGCCAGAGTATTGTCCCGTTGTACCCGTTGAACGCCACGAGTTTATTAAGAAACGGTTCTTCCCGACTTTTAAAGGCTACGTGCCCGAACGCCTTAAACATGCGGCCCGCCGAAGCAACTGCCACCTGAGGTAACGGTGCGTAGCGCGGCTCGGCCAGAAACTGTGTCAGATATGGTGCTCGAATTATTGTGTCCTCGGATTGCGGATTATTGTCCGGGCCGTGGTAAGG
>CBDURK010000139.1:0-7354 GCA_965369645.1 uncultured bacterium
TGAAATAACCGGCCAGTCAGTAAAGATCACTACCGAACCAAATACGGATTTATGGCAACGCAGTTACTATGGATTCAGACACGATAATGCCCATGCTCTTCTGTTTGAGAGTGAAATCAATTTTTCATTTACAACCAAAGCGTCGTTCGGATATCGAGCCAGGTTCGAACAATGTGGTTTGATCATATATCTTGATATTGATAACTGGTTTAAGGCATCTATAGAATATGAAAATGAGAATATTTCGCGTTTGGGCAGCGTTGTTACGAATAATGGCTATTCGGATTGGGCAACAACCGATATACCCACTACAACTGCCATGTGGTATCGCCTCAGTCGCCGAGGACCAGATTTCCTTATCGAGTCGTCACCCAATGGGATGGATTTTAAGCAAATGAGAATTTTTCATTTACACTGCTTAGGTAAAACATCAACTGAAATGGGCAGAGTCAATCCTCCAGCACCAGCAGAGCGGCCTATACAATTCGGCTTGTATGCGTGTAGTCCTTCAAGTTCATCTTTCGAAGCCAGATTTAACAACTTCAAACTTGATAACTGTTTATGGATGGCTCATGGCATAGAAGGAGAATGACTTGTAACAAAACACCGCACATTTTGGCCCGGTTTTTTCTTGCTCAACAGGGAGACAGCATCTATGATTAAACGGGGTGGATAAAATAGCTCTGAACCGGTAAGGTCGTAGTTTGTGCTTTCCAGCTTTATACCGAGAGGCCTGGGATGTTATACGAAAACCATATAAACATTGTTTGGGACACTACTAATACGGTACAAATAGAATATTCAAACGCAGCATTTTTCAATTTAGAAAGCGGTTAATCGATGAATAAAAATTGGAAAGTAATTAGAGGATGGCTAAAAAAAGGCGCCAAACTATTTCTCCTTATCGCAATACTCGCCGCCTCTATCTATTGGTTTAAATTTGCACCTGTTCCTGTAGAGAAACAGCAAGTCGAAGTTGGGGAAATTATCGATGAGGTGATGGGTACCGGAACTTTAGATGCAAAAATAAAGATGATTATAAGTTCAGTGATTTCCGGTCGTATAGACGATGTTCTGGTTGATCAAGGTGATAAAGTCAGCTCTGATGAGTTAGTGGTAACACTTGACGATGACCAACTTAAGCTACAGGTGAAAGTAGCGTTGGCAAACTGTGAAACAGGAAAATCAGCGATCAATAAAGTCGAGAGAGACCTGAAAGTTGCCGAGGTGGTATTAAGCAATGCAGTAAAGACTCATGAGCGGTATAGACAACTGATGCCGGATGCCACCACTCGGGAGAAATTTGATAAAGTGACTGAGGAACTGGAAACGGCAAGGGCAAGATATAGCGGTGCGGAGTCGGCCGTCATTGAAGCTAAAAACAAAGTTATTGAGGCAGAAAAAATGCTGGAGTTGCGCAAAGCCCAATTGGATGACAGCCAAATTCGCGCTCCTTTTGATGGAATAATTACTAACAGGGAACGAGACCCCGGAAATATTGTGATTCCAGGAAGCGCAATTCTATCACTTATTTCGACAAAGGTTCTTTGGGTAAGAGCATGGGTTGATGAGACTGAGCTGGCGAAAATAGAGGCAGGACAACCTGCCAGAATTATCTTTCGCTCTGAACCTGAACATACGTATCCAGGCAAAGTTGCGCGTATAGCCATTGAAGTTGACAAAGAAACGCGAGAGTTTATCGTTGACGTCAATGTTAATGACTTGCCTGCAAATTGGGCTATAGGCCAACGAGCCGAGGTTTATATTGAAACAGAGAAAAAAGACAATGTCCTTATCGTTCCTGAAAAATACATAAAATGGCGAGATAATGTGCCTGGCGTTTTCGTTGATAATGGAGGAGTTGCCTCATGGCGTCATATCGAAACAGGGCTGCATGGCGGTAGTTTTATTGAAATTATCGGGGGATTGCAAGAAGGTGACAGTGTCCTGACCCCAATAAGTTTGAAAAACAAGTTAACAGATCAGACGAGGATATCTGTTCAATGAATCTTGCGATTAAAGACATTCGGCATAACCTGGGGCGTTTTGTTTTGACCTCTGTCGGAATTGGAATGCTTCTGATGGTTGTCATGGGAATGAGTGGAATATACCGAGGAATTATCGAGGATGCCACCTTGCTTATTGACACCATCGGAGCCGATATATGGATTGTCCAGCACAACACACGAGGCCCTTTTGCAGAACTTTCTCGTGTCCCTCAAAATCTCATCCATAGAGCACTGGCCGTTCCTGGGGTTATAACCGCCCGAAATTTTGTACAACACACAATCCAGCGGCAAAATAAGGGTAAGCGGCTGCGTATGACTGTTGTCGGTCTTGACTGGCCCATAGATAAAGGCAAGTGGGTACCTCTGGTGTCCGGAAGAATATTGAATCAAAACCATTATGAAATGATTGCTGATAAATCACTTGGTTTGCATCTCGGAGAGAAAATCAAGTTAGGGAAAAACACCTATGCTGTGGTAGGAATTACTTCAAGTATGATTAGTTCAGGCGGTGATGGAATTGGTTTTTTTACGGTCCGAGATGCTATAGAGATACAGTTTGACACGTCTGGAGAAGCGGTTCGACTTGAAAGGATTTCCCGCAGTATTCGGGTAGAAAAAAGTGGTCTGGGTTTAATACTGCCCAGCTTAATCGAATTTGCATCTCAAGAATCTTCTCAAGTGCCGGCGCTGGCAAGTCCAAATGTAAGCTCGGTCATCCTTAAACTTGGCCCTGGGGCAAATCTAAAACAGGCTGTGAATATTATTGCAGGCTGGGAAGATGTTTCCGTATATACAAGCGAAGGTGAGAGGCAATTATTGCTAAAGGGTTCTGTTGAAAAGGTTCGTAAGCAAATTGGTCTTTTTCGTGTACTTCTAACAATCATTTCTGCCATTATCATGGCTCTGATTCTTTACACGTTGACGTTAGATAAGCTTCACAGTATCGCTTTATTGAAGCTTATAGGCGCTTCGAATTGGATTACCTTAAAACTAATTCTACACCAAGCTCTTATTTTAGGTATGTTAGGCTATGGCATTGCCTATTTTCTGGGGCAAAAGATATTTCCACGCTTTCCCCGAAGGGTAATCTTGTCGAATGACGATCTTCTTCAACTGGCAATCATTGTACTTGTTATCTCCGTTGTTTCAAGCTTTCTCGGCATCTGGAAGGCGCTGCAAGTGAACCCTAATGAAGCATTAAGTTGAGAGAGTTATGGCAGATAAGTTTGCAGTTCAAGCAGAAGGTTTGGAAAAAATCTATGGCAGCGGCAATACCGAAGTCGTTGCAATGCAACACGCATCTATGCACGTCGCCTATGGTGAAATAGTAGCTCTTCTCGGACCGAGTGGTTCAGGCAAATCAACATTCCTTACAGCAGTTGGTCTTATCAATCCTCCGACATCAGGGCGCATTAAAATTAGAGGCCAATTAGTGTTAGACGGGCCGCAGCCGATGGTAGATCTGAAAAGCATCAGGAGAAAATATCTTGGATTCGTATTCCAGAAGTCTAACCTAATACCTTTTCTGTCAGCACGGGAAAATGTTCAGATTGCTCTGGAAATCAATGGCTATAGCCCACAAGATTCACGGAAGCGTGCATTGGAACTATTGAACGAATTGGGTATGTATGATCGTGCCGACAATTTTCCTTCAATGCTCTCTGGGGGCCAGCAACAGCGTGTTGCAATCAGTCGCGCACTTGCTAACCAGCCAGCCGTCATACTTGCGGATGAACCGACTGCTGCGCTGGATAGCCATTTAGGTCGAAAGGTTATGGAGCTATTTCGAGATCTTGCTCATAAACATGGAACCGGGGTCATTATTGTTACTCATGATCAACGTGCCCTTGACGTGTTTGATGAAATCTATGAAATGGAAGACGGCATTATTGAACTCAGGCAACCTTGAGATTGCCTAACAACAGCTTCAACCAAATCCCACAAATCGAGGGTCTCCCTCTCATTGAGGTTCTTTTGTAGCTCGCATAGCTCATCTGTTAGGAGTTCTTGTGTTGTTCGTAGAAGACCATTATGGGTGAGCCGCCGAAGCTTATGCCCATCCAGGCGGCCTCGTCAATCTCGTCCTGGGTGAAGCCTTTTTCTTTTGCTTTTTTCAGGTGCATTTTGAGGCATGGCTCGCACCGCATCGCAACCGAAAGAGCAATAGCCATCGCCTGCTTGGTATAGGCGTCCAGTCCGTGCGGGGCACTGGCCGAGCCGAGGAAATCAATGAATTTGGCCTTAATCTTAGCTATATCCGAACCATCTCCCTTCGCCGGACCGGCAGAGCTTACCGCATCGGCACAACAGGGAACTTCTTCAGTTTGCGGCTGGGCAGCAGAAGGTTCCTGCAATTGTTGCTCAACAGGTTCCAGCTTTTCAGCCGGTTTGGCAAGTTGGGGAGTAGGTATTTTTCGGCTACCGTCTGTTGTTATATGAACAAGGCCGGAGCCTTTTCCTGAAACTTTGCCGATGATCGCAGCGACGGAAATTCCTTCATCGTGCAGCGCCTTAAGGAAATCGTCGGCAACTTTTTGGGCAATAGCGACCAGCAATCCACCGGAGGTCTGGGCATCGTAGCATATATCAACCATTTCCTGAGGCAGTGACTCGACTGCAACTATGCGCTCTCCACAGGATTCCTTGTTTCGCTCGATAGCTCCGGGCAATATCCCCGCCGCGGCACATTCGAGTACGCCGGGGAACAACGGAATATTGTCCCAGATTACCTCGACATCGACGCCGCTGGATAAGGCCATTTCCGAGAGATGACCACAGAGAGAAAAGCCGGTGACATCGGTGCAGGCGTGCGCGCCAAATTTGACCATTAACTGCGATGCGGTTTTATTGAGTGTGATCATTGACTGGGCCGATGCTTTGACGCTCTCGGTGTCGGCCCGGCCGATTTGCGATGCGAAGGCCACGATACCTGTGCCTAACGGTTTGGTTAGAACAAGCACGTCGCCCTTTTGTGCATTGGCGTTGGTTACTATCTTGTCCTTGTCTATGATGCCTGTTACGGCAAAGCCGGCTTTTATTTCACTGTCGTTGATACTGTGGCCGCCGATAATCGCCGCCCCGGCTTCATTCATCTTGTCGATGCCGCCGGAGAGAATTTCATTCATCGCCCTGTCGGGGACTTTGCGAACAGGAAAGCCGAGCACTGAAACAGCCGTCATGGGTGTGCCGCCCATAGCATATATGTCACTTACGGAATTGGCCGCGGCCACCTGCCCGAACATATAAGGGTCATCCACCGAAGGCGTAAATACATCCACCGTCTGAACCAACGCCCTGCCGTCGCCCATATCATATACGCCGGCATCGTCCCCGGCTGGAATCCCGACCAGCACACGAGGGTCATCAACTGCGGGCAAATCTTTCAGAACCTGTTTCAAAAACGCCTGGTCTATCTTGGAAGCACAGCCGGCCTTTTCCACGAGCTTTGTCAGTTCAATCGGCCCGGTCGGACTGTCAAGCCGTTCACCGGCACATAAACATATATTTTGTTCCTTGAAAATGTCACAGGGACATGGTTTTTTGGGGTCGCAAATGCAGTGCCCAAGCCGTATGGAACGCTGCATAACGCGTTTTCGTCTTTCCATATTTATCATCGTAATATCCTCAATAATTAATAATACCCAAAAAAGATTATATCCTTCGCCAACCTTGAACACAAGGAAAGCGGCCCGAGGGCTTTTATGTCTTTACTTTGGCGAATCGCTTCGATGCCAGAATCGCCGCTCCGAGTGCGCCGGTCATCTGGGGGTCGGGTGATACGGTAATACTTTTTCCAAGAGCAGATTCAAGGGCCGCTTCCATCCCTGAGACCATAGCGACACCACCGGTGAAAATAACCGGCAAATCAACCTTGCGTCCGGCCATTGCAACGATACGGTTGGCAATCGCCGCCTGAACTCCGGCGACAATATCTTCCATTGCCTTGCCGTCGGCGAGCAGGCCGGTGATTTCCGTCTCTGCGAACACAACACACATACTGCTTATAGCGGCAGGTCTTTTACTTTCCGCGGCCAGATTACCAAGCGAATCGAGTTCGACGCCAAGACGCTGGGCAACAACTTCGAGAAATCGGCCGGTGCCCGCAGCGCAGCGGTCGTTCATAGCAAAATCACGTACTTTTCCACCTCCATCCAGGCGCAGAAGTTTACTGTCCTGGCCGCCGATATCAATAATGGTCTTCGCCTCTGGCACAAGCCAACATACTCCCGCGGCGTGACAGGTAATTTCCGTTATCGTCGTATCAGCTATACTGACTGCACCTCTGCCATAGCCCGTTGCCACAATCGCAGCAACATCTTTTCTATTGATTGAGTTATCATTCAAAACATTTTCGAATAGCTGCAATGTAAGTTTATCCTGGGCAACACCCTGGTCTGTCAGGCCTTTCGCTATGACCTGCATATTTTCAGTGTCTATAACAACTATTTTTATCGCCCTTGAGCCGGCATCTATTCCTGCATAAATCATCTTGTTCTCCGAGCTTTTATTGTTTCTACGAGGGCCTCCAGCCGGGTAAGCACGGTCGGGCGCATAGAGTCCGTCACCGGCGGGACTTCAATCTCCAGTACGGGAATATCAAACTTGTCCTGAACAATGTCACTGATTACCTCGCCTTCCAGGGCGCAATGACTTGCACCGGGTATTCGTGAAATGAGCACGGCCTCGGCGCCAAACCTGTGGATATCGGCACATATCCGCTGCGCCCTTTCGGTTGACGAGCCGACCATAGGGTCGGCCAGTGCCATCTGCGCCAGAGCTTCGAGGGGGGGAATGTCTTCGGGAATTGCATCGAGGGCGTGGGTGAAAAGATATTCGGTACCGCATACTCTGCCCCCACAGTCTTCGAGAAGATTCATCACTTGTAAATCCGCTACGGGATTAACCCAGAAGATTTTAGCCGCATCTGCATCGAGGATACCAATGCCAGCCTTCACACGAGCTTTCACTTCTTCAAGCAGCTCTTTGAGCACCTCGATAGTCTCCTGACGGTCGGAACAAAAGTGTATCGCCAGCATTTCTGCGATAAGCATTTCGAGGGCTGGAATGGGACACCGTTCGGCGGTAAATGCAAGGCGCCGAAGCTCCGCCAGATACGTGCGGACCTGATTCGCTTCTTTAATACCGGCAGAAAGTTTATCGGCATCTAATTTTTCGCCCGCGGTTTCTTCAAGAGCGGTTTTGATTCGCTGAAGCTCAGATTTGACGAACTCAACCTGACACTTCGGGGCAGAGAATCCGCCGGGGAGATTTACCGCATCTTCGCCCGGGGCGGCTTTGCGTCTATGAGGAATCTCCCAGAAGAAAATCGAATGGCCAAGCCCCTC
>CBDURK010000140.1:0-7234 GCA_965369645.1 uncultured bacterium
ATCGGCATGCAGGGCACCGTCAGCGGGGACGGGGCCTGCGGCTTGTGGATAATCGCCGGCACTACTGAGCATAACAGTCTGAACCTCCTCCTGGGTCAATGGTCGGTTGTATATCTGCACATCGTCAATCAGGCCGTTCCAGAAGCGTCCGGTTGCACCGGAATTTTCTCCGATGTAGAGAGGAAAGCTGCTAACAGTGATCTCTCCGGAATTCTCTTCAGTTGCGTCTATTTCACCATCTAAATACAGGTAGTTCATTGTGCCATCGTACACCCAACCGATGTGGTGCCACTCGCCATCGTCCACGGGGGTGACTCCATAGGTATAGTTTCCGGCCGTACCACCCACAGCGGCTTCCATGAAGTTTTCCGTGCCGGCTCTC
Source organism: uncultured bacterium (assembly GCA_965369645.1). Taxonomy (GTDB): domain Bacteria; phylum Planctomycetota; class Phycisphaerae; order Sedimentisphaerales; family Anaerobacaceae; genus NIOZ-UU13. The sequence goes on from CBDURK010000140.1 coordinate 383, forward strand.
GACGACCGCCAGGAGTCGTCACCCCTGGAGAAGACAGTGTTCCAGCCCCTGTCGAATGCGACAACCTTGATCCAGTAAGTGACAGTAATAAATTCGGTAATATCGAACTTTGGATCGAGCCCACAATCCACATAGTCGCCATCACCATCGAGGCTTATTGCCTGGCCAAAAACGCCGGCCTCATAGGTTGGGTCGCCCATTTCTGTGCCATGGAGTTCATTGCCGGAACTGTCCAGAGCATCGCCGTCAAAACGATACCAGGCGACAAGACCCGGGTCGGCACATTCGGCTACGCTCGTTAAAACCAGACACAACATCAAAACAAAAGAAGACAAATAAACCAATTTCTTAGACATAACAATCCTCCTTTAAAAAAGTTAAAATAACTATATTCTGGCCACACACCAAAATATCCGTTGTTTTCATAAGATGAATTTGTTAGCTGATATGTGAAAGCTCAACTCCGGGACACAAAATCATCTTTACAACAAATTTTGCCTCCGGCATAGAAATATCCTCCTCTATTTGCAAATACAAAGTGTCGGAACCTCAGAAGGTCAAAATCCGTTGATGCAAAAAGACACGGACACAGGCCTCAACAATCTTTTTTATACCAAATTACCTACTTTGCCGTCAAGTAAAATCCCTTGAGAACGTCTTTATTCGAGAATTCACATTGTACGGCGCAGGCTTTTTAGCAACTATTGCCAATCCCAAAATGGGATTTTGTTAGCGGGAACGTACTTCTACGGACATCAGTTCTACACATACGAGGTGCCCCATGGCGTTTCGTGCATAGATCTTTCCATTGGCCAGGATCGGCACAGTCCAGCACTTGCCGGTTAGAATCGGGCCTTTGCCAAGCTCTAAGTAGCCTGTGGGTGACGCCTCAGCTATAGATAATTGTCCATCCTCACTGAGTGCTATTAGTTTACCGTCAGCCAACATTACAGAGCCATTGCCAAAGCCGCTCTGCGTCCATATAATCCAACCCGTATCGCGTTCTATGCAGGTCAGGGTTTTGTCCTTATCGTTGGGGCCGTACAAGTATCCCTGCCAGAGCACGGAACTGTTGAGCCAGGTCTGCATATTCTTTTGGAACCAGAGTTCCGTTACCTGGCCTGTTGCCACATCGAACAAAGCAGAGCCTTCCTGATAACCCGTCGAGATAAATACCAGATTACTGTCCACAATTGGATCTGAAATGTTCGCATTATATTTGGTTACCCAGGGGTGTTCCCAAAGCACCTCCCCAGTTTGGGCCTTGACGGCCGCAAAAGTCCTTAATCCCATCAGAACCACAAAACGTTGTCCATCTAAATCAAAGGGTACCGGCGAAGAATAACCTGCGCGACTCGTGCCGGTTTCCCAGGCCAGCGTTCCATCGGCGGCATAGAGGGCCAGACCGTGGGTACCGGCATTGTATATTACCAGGTTCGCGTCCACATAGGGTGAGCCTGAAAATCCATATGTGGGTACACGCATACCATAGTCAGCGACAAGGTCGCTTTGCCATAAGACTGCGCCGTCATTCGCATCCAGGCAATATGCCATGCCCTGTTTACTAAACGTATATACGTTACTGCCTGCAATAGTCGGGGTCGCACTTGGTCCGCCCTCATAAAGATTAGGTACTAAAGGGGAGGGATACGCATGAATCCAGAGGATATCTCCTGTGTTGGGGTCCAGGCAAAAAACCTCGTCCATTTGTTCGAGTTTCTGACTTACACCTGTTCTACCGCCATCCTGGGCCTCTATCATTCTTTCGGAGTTGCCCATCGTGTAAAGTCGGCCATCGGCCACTACAATCGATGAGAATCCCGTACCCACTTGCTGCTCCCAAAGTATGATCGGCTCGCATACCGGCCAATCACCTATCCAGTTAGGCTCAGTGGAGATGCCGTTGTGTAGTGGGCCGCGCCAGTTGGGCCAGTCGTCGGCCACAGCACTGACAGTCATCAATAAAACCAGAATGGAAATCGTGAAGAAGTTATAAGCACGCATTATAAGCCTCCTGTTTATCCTTACCAAGTCGTGAAGCAACCGCCTTCACCCCAGCGGCGTGATCCACGATATATCTTCATGTCTTTTATATGTTTCCAAGATGCTGATCCATCTAAATAACCTACATGACCACCAACTGCACCGATCTGCTGTGACGGAGCACCCTCTGAACTCTCATTTCCCGAATGGCCGGACTCCAAAATCGCCCCTCTGGATCCGTGCGGGGCGAAGGTCATCATTTCATCGGCAGACCAGGCATTCAACTCCGTCACCAGCGGCGTTGAGGGTCTTTCAAAGGACTTTTGAGGTGATACCCACTCGGCGTTCGCCGGACCCAACAATGGCCAGGGAGTGCCCTTGTGTCCTCCGAGATAATTATATCCAATGACATAACCATAATTCTGACCCTCAAAAACATAATACCATCCACCGGGCTGATCGAAGGGCTTACGAAGCCAGGGGCAGGAAAGACTGCGCTCATCGCCAATTATCTTTACTAACGCATTACGCATTGCCCTGGAAAGGATGGGGGTATGTTCATCTTCCGGCTCCTGAAAATCCGACAAGCCGATAGGAAGAGTCTCCCGGTAGTCGCTGGCATAGACCTGGATACCGATTATGAACTGTCGAATATTTCCCATGCAGGCGACACGTCGGCCTTGTTCTCGGGCTCTACCAAGTACGGGCACCAGTAAGCCCATCAGAAGTGCAATCACAGCAATGACAACGAGCAACTCAATCAAGGTGAAAGCAGACCTATGAGGTTGAAGACGCATTTTTCTACCCTCTGTGTTACAGGTTGCCAATGTAATGTTATACTATAAGACTTTAGTTTAACGGATAAGTTAGAAAACTTCAAGTATTAAGCATTTTAAGCTTCTGGATTTCTATAATCCTGTTCAGGGGGATTCAATTTAAGACGCCCCCCTATTAAAGAAGATTTGAAGGGTTGAATTGCAAAGGTAATCCTGATATTCTATTAGAGATGAGACCCAATCCCAGCGTCTCGGAGCAGGTGAGCAGGTATAAATGGGAAGTTCCAATTGAGTGTAATAAGGGGACTTGAAATGGCTTTTAAGCGTTTGGAAATCTCACGTCGAAAATTTATGGCCCGCAGCAGCTTAGCTGTAACCGGTATGGTTGCCGCTGCTGCAAAGCCTGTATTCTCAAAATCGAACACCGGCGTATCCTCCAACAGATACCATATCGATGAGAAAGGAGAGGGTACACTTCGGGTTGCTGCGTGTCAGATACTGAACTATCCCGAGGTAGGAAAGAGCACTAATAAAGTGCTACACTGGATAGAAGCCGCCGCACAGGACGGTGTCGATGTAGTAGCATTCCCTGAAGCATGTTTGTGCGGCTATGCAGGCGATGAATACTGGAAGACCGCCAGGCCGGCAGATTTTAAAAAGGCCGAGGGTATGGTCGTTGAGGCCTCTAAACGGCTGAACATCGCAGTTGTCCTTGGCACAGTACATTGGGAGTCGGATAAAATCTACAATGATCTTCTGGTCATTGACAAAGGCGGTTTGGTCCGCGGCAGATATTCCAAGACCCACCTCGCCGAATCCTGGCCCGTGCCGGGGAAGACCTTACCGGTGTATAAACTCGCGGGAGTAAAATCATGCTTTATAATCTGCCATGACGTCCGCTACCCTGAACTTGTCCGTTTACCCGCTGTTGCCGGCGCCCAAATATGCTATTTCTGCAGCCACGAGAGCGGCCTTAAGCATGAGCATAAGCTCTCGGCATATCGTGCTATGCCAATCGCACGCGCTACTGAAAACGGTATCTTCTGTGTAATGGCCAACGCCCCCGCCGACCCCCAGAGTCTGCGAGGTTCGCATGGTAACAGCAAGGTTATTCATCCCGACGGCAATGTGCTTGTCGAGGCGGGTTATTTCAAGGAACGACTTGTCACGGCAAATATCAAAGTCAGTGACGCCTCACGCTGGATCGCACGCCGAGCCGCCGAAGATAATACGATTCTTAAGCAATGGCTAAACGAAGGGACAAAGCTGGTTCGGGTCTATGACTGATAAGCACTGAAGCGGAAAACCGCCCGTGTTTCGTGTCACCGGAGAAGGAAAGTGTTTATACGAAAGGAAAAGACAAGATGAAAGATAATAGAACATCAGCCTGGATTCTTTTGATAGTCTCGGTTTGTTTATTGGCATCAGTCGGTAAGGCCGCGGAGGAAAAACGCATTCCGCGTGCGGCCAGGAGCGTGCATTTGTGGTATCGAGCCGAGCAGGGTGTCGTTTACTATAATGAAGTAACTGTAGAAAAGAGTTATCCGGGCAGCTATTTCTGTGTATGCGGTTTCAAGGGCGGCTATTTCGGGATACAGGAATTATGGAATGGCAATAAAGTTGTCCTTTTTTCGGTATGGGACCCGGGCAAACAGAACAATCCGAATACAGTACCCGAGGACCGTCGAGTCAAGGTTTTGCACGAAGGTAAGGACGTGCGCATCAGTCGGTTCGGCAATGAAGGCACCGGTGGCAAGAGCATGCTTGACTACAAGTGGAACGTCGGTGAGACGTACAGGTGTATGGTCAAGACCTCCGTCGAAGGCGATAAAACAACATACGCCGCCTATTTCTACCTCAATGAAGACAAGAAGTGGAAGCATCTGGCGACATTTCAAACGATTACCGGCGGGGATTATCTTAGCGGGTATTATTCTTTCGTGGAGGACTTCTTGCGCAACGGCAAAAGCGCACAAAATGTCCGCCGGGCACGGTATGGCAACGGCTGGGTCAAGACCAGAGACGGCAAATGGACGCCGCTTACCCAGGCAAGATTCACAGCCGACAGAACACCAACGATGAATATCGATGCAGGGCTCAGGGATGGCCGGTTCTTTTTGCAGAACGGCGGCGAGACTGAGAACCATACTCCGCTAAGGTCACAGATGGACTGCTCTATTGAGCAGATGAGCCGGCCTCAAGCGAGCTTTGATGACGTGTGGGAGCAGGTTTGGGCCGATGAGTTCAATTACGAAGGATTGCCGGACAAAAATAAATGGGATTATGAAACGGGTTTTGTCCGCAACCGTGAAAAACAATATTACACAAAGGCCCGCCCTGAAAACGCCCGCGTTGAAAACGGCACGCTGATGATCGAATCGCGGAAGGAGCAATACGAAAAGGGGCAATATACCTCGGCGAGTCTCCATACACGGCGCAAGGCTGAATGGCTGTACGGCCGAATTGAAGTGCGCGCGAAGCTTCCGACGGGCAAAGGGATGTGGCCGGCAATCTGGATGCTGGGGACAAACCGGAATAAGGTCGGCTGGCCGGCCTGTGGTGAGATTGATATTATGGAGAACGTCGGATTCGACCCGGACACCATCTGCGCCAACGTACATACAAGGGCGTATAACCATGTAAAAAAAACGAATAAAGGCTCAAAAATAAAGGTCGAAAAGCCTTACGAGCAGTTCCATACCTATGCGATTGAGTGGAACGAGGATCGTCTCGACTTCTTCCTGGACGATGAAAAATACTTTACATTCGAGAATGAGGGGACAGGCAATGACACTTGGCCCTATAATAAGCCGCACTACCTCATCTTAAACGCGGCCATCGGCGGCTCATGGGGCGGACAGAAAGGAATTGACGATACCATCTTTCCGCAAAAGTACTACATCGACTACGTAAGAGTTTTCAGGAGAAGATGAACCTGACATACGGTGTAAAGGCGGTTTGCAGACCGAACTTACTCCACGAATAGATATAATTCGATAAAATCGAAGCCGGATGGCTCGAAACACAAGCGAAAATCGACTTCAATTTTCAATTCAACACGCCTCTGTGACCATTTAACTGACAAATTCGTCTTTTTTGAGGGAAAAAAAGTTTTTTACCACACCAGGAAAAAAATCCTTAAGTTCTCTTATCCTGATTCGATAATGATTATACACAACTTATTTATCGTAGGTGCCCAAAAGTGTTAAAATGGGTACCCTGGGTATTTTTGGCAGAGACAATAAAACTTGTTTAGTACCTTAAGGAGTCAAGAAAATGTTAGCAATTAAGAACAATCTTATGGCAGTAAACGCCGCAAGGCACCTTGGTCAGAGCTACGATGCCCTGTCTCGGTCGGTCGAAAGGCTTTCATCGGGCTTGCGCATCAACAGCGCAAAGGACGATGCAGCCGGCCTGGCTGTCCGCGAATTGATGCGGGCCGACATCGCTGTTATCCAGCAAGGTGCCCGTAACGCTCTGGACGGCATTAGTATGCTGCAGACGATGGAAGGTGCTATGGCAACAATCGATGATGCCTTAGTGCGTATGCAGCAATTGGCCGAACAGGCGGCCACAGGCTCATACTCCTCTGCACAGAGAGCAATTATGGAGAATGAGTTCAGTGAAATGCGTGAGGAAATCGACCGTGTCGCCGCGGCAACGACTTTTAACGGCATCAAGATGCTCGACAACTCCGCTTCCGTGTCGATCCACTTCGGTAAACTTACGACCGACAACATCAGTATCGTCGGCAGCAACATAACCAGTGCCTCGGGTGGTCTTAATATCACAGGCCTGACCATTGCCGATGTCGCCAGCGCCAAGAACGCGTTGGTAACAATAGACAGTGCAATCGCCACCAAGGATACCGCGCGTGCCAAGTTCGGTTATAAGATGAACCGTCTTGAAGGTACGATATCGGTGCTCAATATTGCGGCTGAAAACCTGCAAGCAGCAGAATCTCGTGTTTCGGATGTCGATGTTGCCACCGAAATGGCCGAGATGACGAGGAACCAGGTGCTCGCACAGGCTGGTATTTCGATGTTGGCTCAGGCCAACACAATGCCTCAGATGGCACTGACACTGCTTAGAT
>CBDURK010000141.1:0-7227 GCA_965369645.1 uncultured bacterium
TGCCGCCGGACACAGCCGAATATTGTCCAATTCCAACAAACTGTGTCTGGGTACTCTTCATGCGCGGAGTAGTAATCGTCTGGCTTTGGCCGCCAACGAAACCCTGCACTCCCTTTGTACCGCCGACGCCGCCTGCTTTCAGCGCTTTCTGCCCAAGGTTGACTTTAAGACGCTGTCCCTGCACTGTCGAGCCAAAAGGTTTGACAAGCTGGCCTTGCGTACCCTGAACTTTCGCACCTTGTGCGACACCAGATACACCACCAGCACCTTTTGCAGTTCCATGCTGGACCAGTATTCCTTTTTCTTCCTGCCTGGCTGTTGTGGAAAAGCATGGCTTGTGTATCTGTTGGCTATGGCCAATTATGACTATGTTTCCGCCTTGCGCCGAGCCGATTGGGCCGTATCTTCCCACCAGATTAAGTGCGCCAATCGAAAATCCCTCTACCTGCCCAATATCTGCAAGAGCGCCAGAGGAAAACAGCAAAATAACTACTACAAAAATTAAGAATTTCCTAAGCATTGTTAAAACTCCTTTCATTTGTATACTTCAAGATTCCCTTCTAACTGCTAATCAAACAGCAGCTACACGAATATCAAAAACAACTTTTGTTGCTTTACAGGCAACTTTCCTTCTGCCTCAAAGGGAAGTTCTTATGTCCGTTTCTTTAGAAATTTTCTTCTCTAAAGTCACTTTATCGTGAGGTTATATATGTACTGGCGCTCGGGGAATCCCGCCATTTCAAGAAGCTCCCGGCTGACTTTAATCCCGGGGCGCTTCATTTTAGGGACTGCCGTTTGTTTTTCTTTTATGATTGAAGTGCATATTTGCTTTGTCGGGGCCGGTGGCACTTCTTTAAGAACTATAGTGAGTGGTTCCGTGTCTATTTCAGGGTACTGTTCCTGTATAGCTACAGAGGGAGTTTCTTCCGGGATTTCAGTGTACATTTCTGTTTCCACAACCGGTGGGATTTGCCGGACAACTACTTCGGGCTGTTGTACAGGTCTAACCATTGCCTGGATTCTATTATAGAAGGCCTGAGGAATTCTTCTCCTGTTAGCAGCGGCCGGGCAATATCTATAACCTGCAGCGCTGACAAGGGCCTTTCCTTTACCTTCAGTAATTCCGCTTGAGACAGAACCAAACATAGAAATCGAGTAATTGGTCTGGGTGTAAGCACCTCCAGCACCGGCAGAGGCATTGGAGCCAACCGAAACACCCTTCATTCCGCCGGATATGAGCAGGATATCAACATCCCAAGGTAAAGCCTCTGCTACCGCGGCATCATAGACGTGGTCCCAGTTACGATCCACTTTTCCTTCCAAGCTCACTTTTCCAACATAAGTGTAACCGGCTTCTTTTAGAAGCTTTGTATCTACATTGGAGTCAATAAAGACCAAAAGAGGCTTGCCATTGGATCTGCGGGTACGAACAAGCGAGCTTGCTATTTCAAAACCTCTGCCGTGATGGTAATTATCAGGCCCGCCAAACACAGCTCCCACACCATTAAGAATACCTCCCAACATATTAAGCGGATTTTCATAAGGTAGTGATTCAAGAACACCTCTCAGCTCTCTTATATCATTCGGATTTTGTGGGTCGAAAACTCGTTCATACACCTGGTCGTCAGTATTAGGCCCGTTCGGGAAGTACGCTTTAATTGTCCCCCAGCCCCCATGGTTCCAATAGGGCAGATAGGGAGGGAACGTCGTAATCGGCGGCGTTCGGGTCTTGTAGTTTGAGGTAGAAATGATGCTCGATTGAGAACCAGAGGAAGATTTGGAGGTTGAATCGGAATCACCGCCGCCTATGACGGAAACCGACTGATTCTGGTTAGTATCAACATTGGTCGTCGTATTTTGGTTTGGTTGAGCGAAAGCTTCATCACTACTTTGTGTAAAAGCACCTGCGAAAAGCACGAGCACGGGGATTACCATTGCTATTAGCTTTTTCATGGCCATTCTCCTTAATAATAATTTCGTTTCCTTTCTAAACTAACACTTATCATCACCCTCATGATGCCTCCATATAAGTGTTGTTTTTTTGCCTTTACCGCCTCCTTCCTTGCCCCCAAGTTACAATTAGAAACTGTTTTTTTCGCATATCGAAATTACTCCCCGGCTTTACTTTGCTGTTAGGTCTTTCATCGAAGTATTTTGAGAACAGGTTCATCGTATTTAGATTTCCATCCGTTGCTTCTACAATCAAATTGAACAATGCAATCGAGTAATCCTCAGACCTGCCACTGCTCAATCTGAAACAGTTGAACTTCCTCAAATTTTTTTATGTGGCCTTACAGAAATATCTGGAAATTGAAAGCACTGGAGTGTGTCAAAGTGGAATTGAAATCGAGGCTACAGAAAACGATGTGGTAACCGATTTCAATAATCCGTTGTAGTCCGCAGCGAGCTTCCATTCTCAAATGACCAACAAATTCCCTTTACAAATAACCGTTGTTTCGGAAATCTGGCAAAATCCTCCATATACTATATCTTTATCGGACGTATGTGCAAATAAAAAAAACTTTTTTTTGCCTGGAGAATATAATAATCGAGCCTGTTAAACCTCCTCATCAGGCAAAGACTTAAAGCGGGCGGGAGAAGTTAACGCCAAGCGTTTTGAATTTGCGCTACATCCGTTACAAGTGCTTGCCGAGTTATTTCACCTCGATAACCGAATTGAATCCACCGAATGGATTTAGTTCGGTCAATTCGTTATACGGGTCCTGTTGCCACTGGCCGTCAACAACCAGTCGATAGCGATATCTTCCGGGAAACAGGTTCATCTCAGTTTGCCAGATTCCGCTTTCGCCGACTTTCTGCATTGTGGCGTATTCAGGCTGCCAGTTATTAAAATCGCCGGCGATCTGAACATTTTCGGCTCGGGGATATAAGGTTACAAATACGACGGCATCATCCTTCTGGCTTACACCATAATAGTCTGAAAGCTTGGCTGCCGTATCAAGTGGTTTCGGTGCCTCCTGGATTTCGATTTCAGGCATCTCCGTCACCGCTTGCGCCACTTCTTCGGTGGGAGTAAACTCGTCAACAGGAAGTTTTAAGACAGGCTGAGGTGTTTCAGGCACGGGAACAGTTGTTACAGGCGGCCTTGTGGTCTGGAGCAACTCATCCGCGGTGGCGCTGATTGATTCGAGCTGGTCTGCCAGAGAGTTGACAAACTCATGCTGCTGCTGTTGGGACTGCGAGCCTAAAACCTCTTCGGCGAGTGAGTGAAAATCCTTTTGGCCCTTACTGGCCGGATCATACTCACTTATGGGCTGACCAAAACTTGAAGCTTCCTTGATTTTAGTATTGAAACAGACAACCGTTTTAAACATTTTTTCCGAGAAGTGGCTCCGTAAATCGGCCAAAATTTCTCTCGCCATTTTAGTTCTTATGTCATACATGCTTGCCAGGACTCTGACATCGACATGCTGGCTGCACCGCCTGCAGAGTATGCTGAGTGTCTCAAGCTGTCTGCTAAGGCCGTGGAGAGCAAAGTAGCCGGTCTCAACCGGGACAATAACTTCATCGGCGGCACGGAGCGCATTGAATGTCAGCAAACTCACGGCGGGGGGGCAATCGATTACTACGCAGTCGTAATCGTTCTTTATATCATTCAGGGCGTCTTTGAGACAGCATTCACGTTCGGTAATTCCGATCATTTGCTGCTCGAAGGCGGAGAGATCTAAACTTGCCGGCGCCAGCTCCAGCTTGTCGCTAATCTGCCAGAGCACTTCGGTGAGTCTTATAGGCTCGTTTCTACTGGTGCTGATGAGCACATCGTAGATACTCTGTTCGATTTGATCCTCCGGGACAGCAAGCCCAACGGCACAATGGGATTGCGGGTCCATATCGACCAGCAGAACTTTCTGACCTATGTCCGCAAGTGCACTGGCCAGGTTTATAGATACTGTTGTTTTGCCACAACCACCTTTTTGATTAACAACCGCTATGGTTCTCATAATTTCTCTCCAGCTCCGAGTACCTGTTTATCAATTTCTCACAAAACAGGATCCGGTCAAAATTGAAGTTTCGAAAAATCCCTTTGTTGCTTTAGAAAACGGCTTTTCAATACTAATAAACTGTTAATACCTTTCATTTATTCGGCAAATAAATATGAAAAACTTTATCTTTTTATGGGACGGACCAATAAAAACACAACCATCCGAATAAATAGCATATATTACCGGGCTTTTGTGACGATAAAAAAGGCCATATTCTGTACTTTGTACCGGTTTTCAGTTTGGATTATCCGAGCAAAATGTTATATTGAGCACAGATGAAGAATAGCAATAAATGCGCATGTTCGAATATCGATTGTAATTATTGAAACACATAGAATAAAGGAGGCAGACTTATGCAAGAAGGTATTATAGGACGTAGAAGATTTTTAAGGTATGCTGCTGCGGTTACGGCCGGGACAGGACTGCTGAGCGAGTCGGCTTTTGCCCAAAGCAGGCAGAAAGGCGCCAAACTTCGCAAATCCCTTCAATTAGGGATGCTGCCGCGTCAGCTTTCCGACGAGGACAAATTTAAACTGGCAAAAAAATGTGGCTTTGACGGTATAGAAGGCTCTCCAATGGAGGACCTTGGTGCGGCCCGGCGACTTGGCAAGCTGGCTCGTGAGGCCGGCGTTCCGATTCATTCAATCGTGCGCGGAGGCTGGGATGCACCATTTTCCGATCCCGATCCCAAGGTTATAGACAAGGGGATTGAGACAATGGAGACGGCCCTGCGCAGCGCCAAAGCACTTGGAGCAGATACGGTGCTGCTTGTGCCCGCTATAGTCAAGGAGGACGTAAGCTATAAGCAGGCCTATAAGCGCTCGCAAAGGCACATCAAAAAACTGCTGCCGCTGGCTGAGGAGCTTGGCGTAGTCATCGCTGTCGAGAATGTCTGGAACAAGTTTCTGCTAAGCCCGATTGAATTCGCCCGGTACGTGGATGAGTTCGAGAGTCCGTGGCTCAAGGCCTACTTCGATATCGGCAATGTAATTCTATTCGGTTATTCACAGGACTGGATACGCACGCTCGGCGACCGTATCGTTAAAATCCATCTTAAAGATTTCAAACGGAACGGCTATAAATGGACCAATCTTCTGGACGGTGATGTGAACTGGAAACAAGTACGCCGGTCGTTGGATGAAATAGGCTACGATGGATACCTTACCACGGAGTTAAAAGGCGGCGGCGAAGAGTATTTGACTGATTTGGCAGGCCGCATCGATAAGATTTTTGCTATGTAAGCAACCACAATAAAATGGTTCCTGTTATGTAATGGATTACAAAACAGGAACCATTACTATTGAACAACATACAGAGATCTATTGTCTGTTCATTACTTTAGCGTTCGAGTCAGCTCGGCCGTACTATCCTTTAATTTTGACTTTGACGGCCCTGGCTTTTTCTGCTTTTGGCAGTATTACGGAGAGCACGCCGTCTTTGCAGGTTGCATCAATTTTGCTCTGGTCAACGTCGGTGGGTAAAGTCAACTCCCGCTTGAAACTGCCGTATGTGCTTTCCACATGGTAGTAGCCTTTTTCCTTTTTCTCTTCGGACAACTTTTTTTCACCACTTATGGTCAATACGTTACCATGGACGGAGATGTCAATATCATCAGCTTTGCAGCCGGGAACCTCTGCCCTTACGATAATCGCATCTTCTTCCTCAGCTACATCGATTGCGGGCCATGCCTTGTAGCCGGCAAACGGCCCATCAAAGCCCCTGAAGAAGCCACCAAACAAATCGTCCATTTCTCCGTGGAGCCTTGCCAAATCGCCTCTGTGTCTCTTGTTAAAACGTACCAGTGTCATAGTGACACCTCCTTTCTTTTTCATCTCATTTGTTCTTTTTCATTGCCTCATAACTTTTCAACACTTTTTAACTTCCACCATAACAATGAGCAAACTCCGTGCCAGATTATATAGCCTCTGTAAAGCTTAAAAAACGGCAGTTTTGAGGTTTATGAGACCTGAAATTGGCCTATTAGGACTGTCAATTTGGCACTTTTTCTGTCAAATTGATATGGCGGTTATAAACAGCGTTGAGATTTTTCCAGCCAAGTCGTTACGAGAGCATTAAGTTCTTCATCCTGATAATTGAACTTTGCAATTATTATTTTTTCTTCCTCTGACAATCTCCTGTAACCCCAAAACCACCTTTTTTCTGTTTCCTTTTTACTATTCCGGCTGAAGTATTCAGGGAGATTAACATGGAAAAATGAGATGCTATCGGCACCTCTTAAAATGTTCACACGTCTCGAACCGCCCGTTTCGTGAAAGCGTATCAGGTGAAAGACATCATCAGCCAATTCTGTACTTACGTTACACTTTTTCATTATTTCTAACGAGATCTCGGCACTATTTAAGGCATGGGCATTCTTGAACTTATCGTAATCTTTATAATCTTTCCGCTTAACTTTTCGTTTCTCAATAGCTCTTTCTATATCATGAGCTAAAGCGGCGATTTTTAAGGCTTCATCAGCATCAGGCTTTAATTTAAGCAGCCACTCCAGGGTGTTTTTTGAATGTATCGGGTCTTCAGGAACCAGAGAGTTTTTGATAATCTTTTCAATCTTCTTTGTTACACATTCGATTTTTTTCATCTTTACCCAGAATCAATACTCTCCTGACATTTTCCACATTTGTCACTACCCCGATTATGAGAAGGATCAGGAATATTTGATTTATTAAGGCTCCAAGAAATATAATCGCTATTCTGACATCACGACCAATTCTGAAATAATGATCTTTGGGACCGAGTCTTTTTTTCATTAAAGAATCGTATTTATCAGCAGTGTAACTGTTCATAAATGTGCCTATAAGAGCGAAAAAACCGACGATGATATACAAGAAGTTGTCGTTTAAAAAATAGATATGACAAGTCAATCCGAACAGAAGAAAAGCGTCCGCATAACGATCCAGAACGGCATCATACCATCCCCCAAAAGCCGTAGACTGGTATTTCAGCCTCGCTATTTCACCGTCACAGCCGTCAATAATAGATGCGATTTGTGCAAGAACTGCACCAGACAATAGGGTAGCGTAACCACCTTTCAAAAACAAAACAGATGATATTAAACAAAGTAAAAATGAAAAAAAAGATATCTGGTTTGGGGTAATCTTAGTTTTGACAAGAAATCGTGTGATTCTTGTGGATACAGGTCTATTGAGATACCTGGAAACAGGACCATCGGAGAACTTCGTTAACTTTCCTAAAATACTCTTTT
>CBDURK010000142.1:0-7222 GCA_965369645.1 uncultured bacterium
GATTTACTTAATGAGAATCTCGGTGATAATGTAGTACCGGCTGTTGGTGATTATGCGACTATGTACTGGGCTCTCGGCAAGTCTGTCGGAGATGAGCTTGACTATGTCGATGAAAAAGGAGTGAAGTTTCGGTTGCGCCTCGTAGGAATGTTGAATAACTCAATTTTACAGGGAAGCTTAGTTATTGCTGAAGATGAGTTTATCAAACGCTTCCCGTCGGAAGATGGATACAGGCTTTTGCTTATAGATGCTCCGCAGGAAAAAACTGAAGCAGTGGCGGATTTGCTTTCTGCACGCTTGAGAGACTATGGTCTGGCGATTACACCGACTACTCAGCGATTGGCCGAGTTCAATGCCGTTAGCAATACGTATCTATCTATATTTCAGTTATTAGGCGGTTTGGGGCTTATTCTCGGCAGTTTGGGGCTTGGTTTGGTCGTGCTTCGCAACGTGCTTGAGAGGCGGGGTGAGTTTGCGATGCTGCAAGCGGTTGGATTTGACAAAGCCGCACTTAAGAGGATGGTATTTTATGAGCATGGAGGGCTTATGATAGGCGGCTTGGTCTGTGGAATTATCGCTGCGCTGGTAGCAGTGAGTCCTGCCCTGAAATCTCCCGGAGCACAAATTCCGTATTTTTCACTGGTGTTTACAATTGCTGCTATAGCTGCCAATGGGTTATTATGGATACGGATTGCGACGGCCTTTGCACTCAGTGGTAATATGTTGGAAGCGTTAAGAAATGAGTAAGTATCGAGAGACCTAAGAGAGGAAAGTATGAAGGAATCTACTGCCGCAAAAACACTACCAATTGGATTAGCTGTTCTTGGAGTGATATTGCTGTTTATTTGGCTTTTTGCCGATGCGGCGAAGGACCTAAGGGAGCGCCTGCCGGGCGAAGATAACAGGAAGAAAGTTCTTGTAGAAGAAGACGAGCCCATCAAGATAGCCGGGCGGTTGGTTAAATACGACGGTGTGCCGGCTGATTTGCCAGGCGTCTGGCCTCGATTTCGAGGCCCGAAATATGACGCGATAAGCAGTGATGAAAATATTACTCTTGCGAGATCATGGCCGGAAAACGGACCCAAAGTCCTCTGGTCTGTTGATGTCGGAGAAGGTTTCGCAGGAGCAGCGGTACTGGCGGGGCGTGTGTATGTTTTGGATTATGACCAGGAAAACAAAGCAGATGCTATTCGATGCTTGTCGTTAGATGATGGAAAAGAAATATGGCGATATTCTTATGACATCAAAATAAAGAGATTCCACGGAATGAGCAGAACAGTACCCGCAGTAACGGATAAACATATTGTGACTATTGGGCCGAAATGTCATGTAACGTGCCTGGATTCAATGACGGGGCAGTTTAATTGGATGCTGAACCTTGTAAGAGAATACGGAACGAAAGTGCCCCAATGGTACACAGCTCAATGTCCGTTGATTGAAGATGGAAAGGCTATAATTGCTCCGGCGGGTGAGGTGCTTATGATGGCAGTGGATGCCGAAACAGGTGAGATTGTGTGGGAAACACCTAATCCGGATGGCTGGGCCATGACTCATTCATCAATTGTGCCAATGGAATTTAAGGGTAAACGCTTCTATATATATTGCGGTGGCGACACGGCCAGTGGAGGAGTTATAGGAGTTTCGGCTAAGGATGGCAGCGTTCTGTGGAAGACCGACTTGTGGAAAGTGCGTACTAATGTTCCCTGCCCTGTTATTGTTGGTGATGACAGAATATTTCTTTCCGCCGGTTATGGACAATATGAAAACGGCTGTACGATGCTCCGTCTTACTGAAGCCGATGGAGCAATTGTTGTACAGCAGGAATATATATATCCGACTGATGTATTCGGTTCGATACAGCAAACTCCTATTCTTTATGAAGGTAATATTTATGGAGTAAGGACGGATAAACAGTTGGTTTGCCTTGACCTGGATGGAAAGGTGGTCTGGACCAGTACAAGCGCGAACAAATTTGGAAGCGGAGCATATATGATTGCAAATGGACTAATATATGTTTTGAATGATTCGGGTGTCCTTACACTCGCCGAAGCCACATCGAGAGGTTATGTCGAACTGGCCAAGGCCGAGGTGCTCCCGGGCCATGAGTCATGGGGGCCTATGGCAATTGTATCGGGAAGGATGATTATACGTAATTTGAATCGAATGATATGTCTTGATGTTACGGAGCAATAGGTTAGGTTCTTGACGGATCAGGTGCGGAAGTATAAAATATGTTTCCTTAAAGCGTTACGATGGAAGCCATTAATGTATAAACTGAAAAATAGATTAGGAATAATAAATATTAAAATATTTATAGGAATACTTATCGGGATGGCGGTTGTTATCGCTGTAGTTGCACTAATACGGCTTGATATAACGGGCAACAAGGGTAGCGGTCTTGGTAATGAGTATTTATATGAAATTGACCTATCAGTTGACCCAAACCTGATTCTTTATGAAGAATCAGACGAACCGATTAAAACCGGTTTTACCAGCACACACGCTATTGCTCTGGATTCTCAGGGCTCAATTTATGTCGCCGGTGACAAATCTGTTCGTATTTTTGCTGAAAGCGGTAAGTTACTTGATGAAATATTACTGCCAGGCGTTCCGCGAAGCTTGACTGTTGCTGACGAGGGTAAGATATACGTCGGAATAAAAAATCATATTGCAGTGTATAGTCGGCAGGGAAAACAACTGGCAAGCTGGGAAAGCCTTGGCGATAGGGCACTGTTAACGAGTATCGCTGTATCAGGCAGCGATGTGTTTGTCGCTGATGCGGGCAACCGTATTGTTCTGCATTATGACATCAATGGCAATTTAATTAACCGTATCGGCCGCAAGGATACGGATCGTAATATTCCGGGCTTTGTTATACCGAGTCCTTATTTTGACCTTGTGATGCGTCGTGATGAGCTGTTACGAGTGGTCAATCCCGGACTACGTCGCATTGAGGCATATACTTTTGATGGCGATCTTGAGTTTTCGTGGGGCAAGTCTTCAATGAGCATAGAAGGTTTTTGCGGATGCTGCAATCCGATTAATATTGCCGTATTAGGAGATGACAGCTTTGTTACCTGTGAGAAAGGGCTGGCACGCATCAAAATTTACGATCCTGAAGGTGCTTTTGTGGGTGTTGTAGCAGGGCCGGAGCAGTTTGGTGTAACTGCACACGTTTGTACTACACCAGAACAGTGTCAGAGCGGCGGATTTGATGTGGCAGTTGATGCTAAGGATAGAATTTTTGTTCTGGATACAATTAAAAATGTTGTGAAAATATTTACCAGAAAGAAAGATGGATAATGGTCAAACACTGTGAAATAATACAAAACCGGCGACAGTTATTTACATCAGTACTGCGATATGCAGCTTTAGGTGTGCTGGGGGTAGTCGGAGGTTCTGCTTTTGCTAAAAAACGCAAATTAGAGCAGAGTGGTATTTGTATTAATCGCCAAATCTGCAGTAGCTGTGGTATTGTTGAAGAATGTGGTTTACCTCCGGCTTTGTCGGCTAAGGCAAATATTAAAGTGAATAAATGATGAGCGAAAATAAAAATAATATTAATAGACGTCATTTTCTCAAAGATGGTGTTTGGGCCACTTGCTTAGCAGGCCTCGCTGGTTTAGGGGGATTTTTACTCGGCAAACTTAAAAAGAATAACACTGTTTGGCAGATTGATCCCTATGCCTGCGTTGCCTGTGGTAACTGTGCGACTTATTGCGTATTGGAAGATTCTGCCGTCAAGTGTGTGCAGGTTTATGAAATATGTGGTTATTGTGACATCTGTACAGGCTACCTTGAACCGGAAGCGAACCCACCGGATACTGGAGCTGAAAACGAGCTTTGTCCAACCGGAGCTTTGAAGCGAGTCTTCGTGGAAGACCCGTATTTTGAGTATAATGTTGAAGAATCTCTTTGCAATGGTTGCGGCAAATGTGTCAAAGGCTGTACTGTATTCGGGAACGGCTCTCTTTTTCTTCAGGTGCGTCACGACCGCTGCTTGAATTGTAACGAGTGTTCTATAGCAGCAGCTTGCCCTTCCCAGGCGTTTAAGCGGGTTCCCGCTAACGAGCCTTACTTGCTTAAGAAAATGGACCACGCTTAATGATACGTATTGGTTATATCATAATTTGGATAGCTGTCTTGTGTTTTTCATCCGGTGTTGCGTCGGCACTTGAACGTTTTCCTCCGCCCGAATTCGAAAGCGGGTATGAGTTTCCAAGCACCACTACACCCCATCCACAGCAGGATATTTACGAATACATAGATGTTATTGTGCTTTTGGCAGCTCTGAGCTTAGCTTCCTATCTGGTTTTGAGAAAGCGCAGCCGACGTGCGGTATTTATTTTAATGGTGTTCTCCCTGCTATACTTCGGATTCTGGCGGAAGGGCTGTGTCTGTCCGATAGGAGCTACTCAGAATATTGTTCTGTCGATTTTTGACCACAGCTACGCCGTTCCTGTCGCCGTTGTTATTTTTTTCCTTTTGCCTCTTGTCTTCGCATTGTTTTTTGGAAGAGTCTTTTGTGCGGCGGTATGTCCCCTTGGAGCAATACAGGATTTGGTATTGCTGCGGCCTATCTCGGTTCCGAGCTGGCTCGAAAGCGGGCTGCGATTGTTTGCATATGTTTATTTAGCTGCGGCAGTCCTGTTCGCGGCTACCGGAAGTGCTTTTCTGATATGCAGATATGACCCGTTTGTCGCATTCTTTCGATTGAATGGAAACCTGAATGTTTTAATAATCGGCACCTGCCTGCTGGTCATAAGCGTATTTATCGGGCGCCCTTACTGCCGATTTATCTGCCCATACAGCATACTGCTCAGACAGTTATCACGCCTCTCAAAATGGCGGGTAACTATTACTCCGGATGAATGTATTCAATGCAGGCTCTGTGAAGATTCCTGCCCATACGGTGCTATACGAAGACCTTCGGTTAATTGGCCGGAAACGGAATATGGCAGGGGTAAAAAAAGACTCGCTGTCCTGCTTGTTCTTTTGCCAATTCTAATGATTTTTTGTGGATGGTCCGGCTCCGGCCTCAGAAAGGTAACCTCCCGTATGCATCCGACCGTCAGATTAGCCGAGCGCATCTTTTTGGAAGATGCCGGCAAAGTAGAAGATACTACTGACGCCAGCCTGGCTTTTAGAGCGACGGGAAAAGAGACGGAAGCTCTTTACGAGGATGCATTAAATATAAAAGCGGATTTTGGCCTTGGCGGGTGGTTATTCGGAGGTTTTGTAGGCCTGGTGATCGGCCTTAAGCTGATTGCCGTTTCCGTCTGGAGACAAAGAACCGATTACGAAGCCGGCAGGGCAAGTTGTCTGGCGTGCGGTAGATGCTTCAAATATTGTCCCATGGAGCATGCGAGATTAAAGAAAATAAAAGAGGAGCCGGTTTAAATCCAATGGAATCAAATACTGATAAAACATCACAAAATATCGAAGCGATAAGCCCGTGGTACCAGAGCGCTGTTAGGACGGCTGTCGTCTGCGCGGTTTTTTCTCTTATTGTTCTTACCTTTTTCGTTATCAGTTACATTCAGTGGAGGATAAAAGATGCTAAATGGGAAGCACAATCATTAAGTCTAAAAAGAGAATATGGACAGAATCTTGACGATGAGCAACTCCAGGCGAAGATTCGACAACTGGATTTGGAATTCAGACAATATAGAATACAGAGGTTGGATTTTTCTCGCAAAGGGGGCTTTTTGCTTTTAGGCAGTGTAGTGATAATGTTAATAGCCATCAAAACTGCGGATACTTTCAAAAAGAAATTGCCGGCTCCGGAGGTGCTCAGTAACAAAGATGACGAGCAACTCATCCAGGCAAAGTTTTCACGATGGGCGGTCGCTGCCGGTTTAGCAGTACTTGGTTCTGGTGCTTTAATCCTTGCTATGGGGACTAACATTGATTTTGGCGGAACTAAAACAGTAAATACTTCATATCCTTCTTTCGAGGAGGTTAGTCAGAATTGGCCGAGTTTTCGCGGCCCTGAGGGTTTAGGGATTGTTGATTTTAACGATATACCGGATAGCTGGAATGGTGAAAGTGGTGAAGGAATTCTCTGGACAACAAAGATACCGCTTGAGGGGAAAAATTCACCAGTTGTCTGGGAAGACCGCGTTTTTCTATCCGGAGGTGATCCGAATGAACTCAAGGTATTCTGCTTTGATGCGAATTCAGGTAAACTTCTTTGGACGGGGGAGATTGATAGCCCACATTTAAAAAATGAGGAAGAACCATTCGAGGTAATGGAGGACACAGGTTTTGCTGCTCCCACTCTTGTGACAGACGGTCGAAGGGTATATGCTATCTTTGCCACAGGAGACATTGGTGCTTTTGATTTTAACGGTAAAAGTGTCTGGACAAAAAGTCTGGGAATCCCCGACAGTTCATACGGCTATGCCTCTTCACTTGCAATGTATCGAAATCTGGTTTTGATTCAACTTGACCAGGGAGGCCCCGAGGACGGAATCTCTAAATTGATAGCTTTGGATGGAGTTACAGGTCAGACTGTCTGGGAGACAAAAAGGCCGGTCCCGAATTCATGGTCTTCACCAATAGTAACAAAAATCGGCGACCAGTTTCAGTTGATAACATGCGGCGACCCCTGGGTTATTGCATATGACCCGGCCAAAGGCACGGAGCTCTGGCGGGTTAATTGCCTGTATGGCGACGTTGCACCATCGCCGATTTA
Source organism: uncultured bacterium (assembly GCA_965369645.1). Taxonomy (GTDB): domain Bacteria; phylum Planctomycetota; class Phycisphaerae; order Sedimentisphaerales; family Anaerobacaceae; genus NIOZ-UU13. Next base: position 6,698 of record CBDURK010000142.1, read on the forward strand.
TGCAAACGGAATGATATTTGTCGTAGAGCCGGATGCAAGGCTGATTGCGATTCGTGCGGATGGACAAGGTGATGTTACTAAAACCCATATTGCCTGGGAAAACGATGAATGGGGGCCGAGTATATGCTCTCCTGTCAGCAATGGGGAATTAGTATTTATGCTGGCCAGCGAGGGTTTGCTTGCCTGTTATAAGAACTCGGATGGAGCAAAGTTATATGAGCAGGACTTGAGAGAGAATTTTATGGCTTCACCGATCCTGGTTGGGGATAAGCTGTATATTCTGAACGAGGAAGGTGTAATGTTAATCATCCAGGCCGGGCCCGAATATAAGGAATTGACCAAATGTGAGCTCGGCGAGAAATGTTATGCTTCGCCGGCTTTCGTCGATGGTCGTATCTATATTAGAGGTCTTGAGCGTCTATACTGCATAGGAACTAAGGGGGCAAGCACTTCATATCCTTCTTTCGAGCAGGTTAGTCAGAATTGGCCGAGTTTTCGCGGCCCTGAGGGTTTAGGGATTGTTGA
>CBDURK010000143.1:0-7193 GCA_965369645.1 uncultured bacterium
CTTCTTTTGTTACCTGCACAACAAGCTCTCTGCCCTTTCGAAGGCAATCCTGAATGGGGGGTCGCTCCTTCAGTGCTTTCCTTCGGCCAATGTTCTCAGCATGCTTAGATCCCGCCTTTGAAAAATACCGAGGGTGCAGGTCGCTGACATGAAGAAATCCGTTTTTGCCGATACCAAAGTCGATAAAGGCCGCCTGGATACCGGATTCAATATTCGCCACTTTCCCTTTATAGATATTGCCGACGTGGCTGCTCAGACTCGTTCTTTCGATGTATAGTTCCTCAAGCGAACCGTTTTCTATGACCGCCACGCGGCACTCTTCACTCTCGGCAACATTTATGAGCATCTCTCTTGACATTTTGTTTTCCCGCTTTTATTTATTTTTTCTATTGATTTACTATCATCAATTGTTTTTCCACTGCACACTTGCCCGTCTAACCGGTAAAGCCAGCTTTTCAGCATCCAGATCGAGCAGTTTCAAAATCTCCTCGACACGTATCGACCCGGCCGGGGTGATTTTGCATTCGACAATTATACCATCCGGGCCCAATTCAATCGATTCAAAAAAATCTCTGACATCAATATTCTTCACTTTCGATTCTCGATTCCCGAATCTCGATTTGGTTTTTGAAGTTTGCCGCTGGATTTTAATGCTATCACTTGCCAACAAGCGCTTAATCGTCGCCTTCAATTCCTCGTTGAGATATTCCTTGCGAACCGCCAGCACGTACTTTGCCGAACACGGCTGAAATGACGCCTTCCCTTCAGCAACACTTACCGAAAGCAACTCAAAGCCCTGCGGCAATTGGGCACTTATGCTATTGTACACTTGTTTTGTTATACAGTCGTTCTCTTGCGGGCCTATGCTCCTATGTATTTGAAGACAGAGCATCTCATCATCCGAGGCAACTCCTACGGGTCTGGGCAGAGGCAATGACAATCTCGGACGAGGATTGAAACCCTGAGAGTACCGGATTTCTATACCCGCTCTAACGCAGGCCCGCTGAAAAACGCTGAGCGTCTGGGCATGTGAAATAAACCTCAGAGGCCCCCCTATCCTGAATTTTATTACCAGCATTATAGTTTCATTCGAAACTGCTATAGGCGTATCTCCTTCAAAGCGTTTATACATACAGTTTAGCATTATGGCTAAACGTGACTGAAAAACAAGCTTTTTTTCTTTGCCTTCAACAATAATACCGCCCATAATGATCCTGCAATAAGAGAGATTCGGCAAAACGACAAGATTACGGGCAACCTTGAATCCCGATAAACTCGATTACCGAGCCAACACAGGAGTTTTTATCTATGAGCGAGAAAGGAAAGAAAGGCAGATGCTTGGCCTTTGGATTAGGGGGCCTTCAGGTGTTCATTGGTCTTGGCGGTATTTCAGGAGGTTTCGGACTGGTCACCGATCCCAGCGGGGCGAATCTCGGATTTCATGTGGATTTGCTAAGTAAATCGCCTTTTTCTGATTACCTTATCCCGGGGCTCATTCTATTAGTTGTCATCGGTATAGGGAGCCTGACCGGGGGTGTTTTGTCCATCTTACGATATCGATATGCCGGTGAAATCGCTGCCTTATTAGGTATTTTCCTGGTGATATGGATCAGTGCTCAGGTCTGGTGGATTGGGCTGACAATATGGCTGCAACCTTTGTTTTTCTGCTTTGGCATGGTGGAGTTGGCATTGGGATGGCTGATGTGGAGAACAGAAAGATGGTCTAAAGCCAATCATACGTAAATCGATTCAGGCATTATTTTATGAGATAGCGACGACAATAAAATATCGCAGTAACCGAATATGGGAGAGCAATCGCACCGTTCTTGAAGTGCAGATTTCTCACAGCAGGGAATGTATGAAAACGCAAACAGACAAATAAGCAGAAGAGTGCGAGTTCTACAGAATGTGCTTGAAGACGTGTTGCCACTCTCTTACACTACAGAGTCATCATTACTCGGCACTTATGAGATAATTATATGATTATGAGCAAAAGAAATGAATCTTATTAATTTCTATGGTGTTGTAAGGAGAGTAATATGTTTAGAAATACATGCATTATCTTACGTTCGTTTCGACTTTTGGTTCTCTTCAGCTTAATCCTGCTGTTATCTGGATGTATTGGGTCGAGCCAGAGGATTCAACACGGAAGGGATTTGTCAACTTCCGGTATTCAGTATGCCGACGCCGTTAACGGTTTACTGGATGTAACTATCGACCGGGTCATAGACTTCGATAGTTCAGAAGCCATACGAATAAGGAAATGGGCAAATGAGAGCACACTTAAGGAGGCAATCCAAGAAAGAGATTCCGCGTTGGACGGTCTTCTCAACGAACTCAACTCATTCCGGCGATATACTCAACAACTCAAGGTATACTTTTTGAATCTTCAATCGTTGTCAAATTCTCCTGTCCAAGCAGAGTCAGGGCCGGCAGTTCGTGAATTGAGTGAGAGTGTTCGAAATGCAAACAATGAAATTAGGGGCAAGGCGACAATCGAGTTAAGCGATGAAGAAATGGAAGGTATAGCTGCGCTTAGTCAATCTGTTGCAAAGAGAATACATGCAGCGAAGATTAGTACTGCATTGCGTCGAGATGCTGCGATTATTGGCGAGCAACTTCTTCTACACGAAAAACTCTTAGCTAATCTTACCGATATGCTCGCAGGCCGTTTCGAAATAGAAAGCGATGAATTTCGAAATGCAAACATTATTGGTCCATATATAAACAAACAAGTACAGATCGGCGAAAAATGGAAAAAAGACCGCAAAAGCTGGCTAAAATCACAGTTCACATTTGAAAGCCTGAACAAGGCAAAAGAAGCTGCAAGACAACTGCGTTCAATCTGGGGACAGATCCTGCAAGGCCGAAGTGATCTTGCCTCAATCACATCGCTGCTTCAGGATATTAACGAATTTGTTCTGGTCGTTAACAAAATCAACGAAACCAATGAATCCAAAGGAGATTCACAATGAATGAAGGTAATATCGACTTAGAAGTCACACTCAAGTCGCTCAAAGCTACCCGCCGAAAACTCAGGAACATTGACGATGAGACATTGGATAAGATGGAACCGGCATCACAAAACGAATGGGCAAACAATTTACAAAAAGTATCTGTGGCAATTATTCGGCTTGAAACTGCAAAATTGAGGACCCTTTCGGATAAATTCAAAAAGCGTGAACCAGAACTGAGAGAAGCGGCAAGTCAACTTGAGGCCGACCTGAGCCAGCTTCAAGACGCAATTCAAATTATTCGTGTTGCGTCGGAAGGATTGAAGGTAATTGGCAACGCCATCCGGCTTCTTAAATGATGTATCAAACATTGAGACCAAAATGGTTTTCTGGCTGACAGCGGCAGAAAGTTGGACGGCAAGTACCTGCTCATCCGAGATGATATTATATTACTCACTGGTCACAGCGTAATATTCACAAATCAGCAATCAAAATGCCTCGGGCAGGATTTTTCTGGCGGCGGCACGAAGGTAGCTTGAAATCTGCCTTTCAGAGTTCATGCTAAGCACCTTTCTGGCGACTTTGTTGCAGCCTTCGATTGTTACAGAGCGGACAATCTGCTTTATCTCCGGTATCATCGGCGCGGTAAGGGAAATCGTTCTCAATCCCATACCCAAGAGCAGCATAATATACTCCGGCTCAGAAGCCATCTCCCCGCAAACGCTGACGTCTATCTGCATCTTGTGTGCGTCCTGAATAACGGTCCTGATAAGCCTCAGCACCGCAGGGTCCGCAGAGGAATACAGGTGAGAGACTAATTCATTGCCCCGGTCAACGGCCAATGTATATTGAGTAAGATCGTTTGTTCCGATGCTGAAAAAATCCACGCTCCTTGCAAGTGAATGAGCAGTCAGGGCCGAAGAAGGGGTCTCAATCATAATGCCCACTTTAATGTCCCTGTTGTATGCTATCGACTCGTCGTCGAGGTCTTCCATAACATCCCGCAAAATCATCTTCGCCTGCTTGAGCTCCTGCAGATTTGTAATCAGCGGAAACATAATCCTGACGTCACCGAGAACGGAGGCCCGCAAAATCGCGCGCAACTGTGTTTTGAACATCACCAGGTTCTGCAAACAGAACCTGATTGATCTGAGGCCCAAAAACGGGTTCGGCTCAGGAGCAAAACGTTTCCTTTGAGTATATTTATCCGCTCCAAGGTCCAAAGTTCTTATTACGACAGGCCTGTTTTGAAGAACTTTGATGGTCTTGGCAAAGGCCTGATAATGTTCTTCTTCGGTGGGCTCGGTTCGCTTATTAAGATACAGAAACTCGGTACGGTAGAGGCCAATACCTTCGCCGCCTTTTTGCAGGACAGTCTCGGCTTCATCGGGAAATTCGATATTGCCCAGCAATTTGATTCTCACTCCATCACGGGTCACAGCGGGCTTTTCTCTTATCTCATCGAGCTTGTGCTCAAGCTCTTCAAACTCCTTTGAGTATTCCTGGTACTGCAGGATAGTCTGCTGGTCAGGATTTACAATGACGATGCCGCGGTTACCGTCAACAATGACATTGTCACCGCCACTGACATACTCGGTAAGGTCTTCGAGGGCCACGACGGCAGGGATACCTAACGAGCGTGCGACAATGGCAGCATGACTGGTTCGTCCGCCGGAATTGCTGGCAATCCCTTTTACAAACTTCCTGTTAAAACCGGCCGTTTGAATAGGGCTCAATTCCCGAGCAATAATCGTAACCTCTTCGGTGAGATGCCCGACATCCTCGCGTTTTTTGTCAAGAAGCTGAATCAGCAAACGCCTTTCGATATCGTAAATATCGGCGGCCCTCTCACTGATATAAGCATCCTGTACTTTGCTAAAATGTAAAGCAATTTCACGGAGGACGGTGGAAACAGCATATTCGGCCGTCACTAAATCGGACTGAACTAAATCGGTTATTTTCTTTCGCAGGCTTCTGTCGTGAAGAAAACGCAGATGCACAGCAAAAATATCTTTTATCTTGCTGCCCTCGGTATGGCCATGCGCTTTATCAAGCTCTGTTAATTCGTCGATAGCACTCTTGAAAGCACTTCTGACACGTTGAATCTCAGTCGGCCGTTGTGAAGTCTCTATCGAACGGTGGGGAATCCGATAATCTTCAGAATCTAGAATCAGTGCCTTGGCAATAGATATGCCCGGCGAAACAGCTATTCCCTTTTTTATTTCCATAGTCAATAGTCAATATTGCAGGCGTAATCCGCGGTCTTTTGGCGGAATCGATTTCATGGTACCGGCTCACCAAACATTTTGTCTTCCACGAGTTCCCTCAGAGCATCGATCACTTTTCGGGCGTCCGAACCTTCAGCTTTGATTTTAAGTTTGGTCCCGCAAGTCGCAGCGAGAATGCTCATCTGCATAATACTCTTGCCATCCACCTGAGTCTCATTGTTACTGACAGTAATATCACTTTTATACTGGTTTGCGACATCAACAAACTGCATTGCAGGGCGCATATGGATGCCATCGGCGTTTTTTATCTCAACTTCCGCTTCACAAATCACTTTTTCCAATGAATTCTGCTCAGCTTTCATTCTCGTGTCACGGGACCACTCCTTCACGGTCACAAACCAAAGTTACTCCTTAATTTACAATGACGAGCCTTCATCAGCCTCCCTGAGAAGGTCTTCAATCTGCTCGGCGCTGCGGCACTGCCTGAGAAACCTGCGGAACTTCTCATATTGCAAATTTCTGAAAATATTTTCCATCGCCTGTAAATGTTCGTCCGGCTCATTGGCAGGGCTGACTAAAAGTATCACCGAGTAAACCGGCTGTTTGTCGAGAGCGGAAAAATCAATACCCGCCCCGCTCTGTCCAATCGCAACGACCACATCCTTAACGGCCTTATGTTTAACATGCGGGACAGCAACACCTTTACCCATTCCCGTGCTTGCTTCGTTTTCTCTTTTGATAACGGCCCTTGTAATCGCCTTAGCATTATTTTTTCCGAGCTTTCCAGCTCTATCAAGTGAAGAAACAAGCTCCCCTATAACACCATCACGGTCGGCGGCCTGGAATTCCTGAATTGTCGCCTCAAAACAGACAAAATCTTCAAATCTCATCTTATCAGCCCAAAATTATTCACAATAGCCTATCAAGCCAAATCAAACACATATCCCCGGAACCGACCTACTCCAGTTCCGGACCAGCGGTGTGTTTATTATCTCGTTCTTTGCTCTTCGCTCTTCTGAGCTGCCGTTCAAGTTTGTGTACGGCCATATCAATGCAACGGTACGCATCTTCACCAGCTTCGGTGCCAATGAAAACTTTGCTGTGTTCAGCCCTTGCTATGACCTCAACGCTGGTATTATTACCGCCCTGATGGCCGTCAATAATCACTTCGATCTGATTGACACTATTGTAATACTTGGGAAGCTTGGAAGTTTTCTCTTCAGCGTGTTTCCTGATAGCTTCCGTTATCTCAATGTGTTTACCACTGATTGTAAAAAGCAATATTATTCTCCTTAACTGATTTTTTAGAAACTAAAATAACTCCCATTTTTTATCCCTAAACTTCTGCCTCGGGCTGCGGTAGAGCAGCCATATCCAGGTTCTGGCCCGGCGTAATAACTCCACCGCTGACGGTAAACCTAAACGCCTCCTCTATTGTCATATCCATATCCATAGTCTGCTTCTTCGGGACCATTATTACAAAGCCTGTAAATGGCGTCGGCGAAGTCGGTATAAGAATCGTAAGAAATTCCTTTCTAACATTGTCGGCAACCTTAGTAAGTCCGGAACCTGTAACAAGCCCCAAAGACCATATTCCCTTTCTCGGATACTCAACAGCAACAACTCTTGAGAAGGGCAGTTTTTCCTGTTCTTCCTGTGCAAACAAAAAATCAGTTATCTGTTTTACATAAGGATAGACCTTACTTAAAACGGGCGTGTTCATTATGAACTTTTCGATCATTCGCCAGAGGGTCTTTCCAACGACGTTGGCCAATAATGCGCCGACTATGAAAACAGCAACAAGTGCTACGAGAAAACCTACTACGGAACCTGTTCCATCTACTAAGATTTCGGTAAGGGTTTCTTTGCTAATGCCACTTTCGCTCTGAAAGTATAATATCAAGCGAACCAGACCACGATTTATGTGGATACTGATATTGTCCTGGATGAACCGGTAGCCAAAGACGAATATCCAGATTGTCAGGATAGTCGGCAATAGTACCGCTAATCC
>CBDURK010000144.1:0-7158 GCA_965369645.1 uncultured bacterium
GAATAATGGGAATTTCAGGGCTTGGCATTGGTTCGAGCTCGGTAATCGGTAAACAACTATCGACCCGGGATATCGGTGAAAGCGGTTTCCAGAGTTCAGTTATCACCGCCAACAAAATCCAGGAAAACCGATCCAACGCCGTACTGATAAACGGTAAAGTCATCCAGCCCCAGCGCCAGCTACCAGTTCTCACCGAGACGTATGTACTCGTCGTCGGAGGCGGTTCTGCGGGAATCGTCGCTGCCATCGCCGCCAGACGAGCCGGCGCTAAGGTCACTATCGTCGAACGATACGGCCACTTTGGAGGCCTCTGGACCGGCGGACTGGTACTTACCATTCTCGGTCACATCGCCGCAGGGCCAAAACAGGTCTGTCAGGGAATAGGAGAAGAAATGATGCGCCGCCTCGATAAAATGGACGGCGCAATCATCAACCGCGAACCTGGTTCCAATCCCATCGTCGATGCCGAAGCCGTGAAATACCTTATGGTGGAAATGATTGAAGAAGCCAGGGTCCAGGTCTTTCTCCACTGCTGGGGCGTCGAAGCCGTTACGCAGGACAACTCCATCCGCGGCGCCGTATTCGAGTCTAAGTCAGGCCGACAGGCCATCCTCGCAAAAGTTGTCATAGACGCCACCGGCGACGGAGACATCTTCGCCGCCGCAGGAGCTCAATTCGAACATCGCTCCCACAATGTCGGATTAGCCTCCCGCATCGGAAATCTTGATCGCGTCGATAAAACCAAAACCGCCAACACTAAAAAACCCAAACGGCTTGGATCGCTCACCCCCGTGCGCGGTGTCAACTGGGTCAACCTGACCGGACCGGAAGTTGATGGGCTTGATCTTGCCACGATGACACGTATGGAAATGAACCACCGCAAATACATCTGGAACAAAATACAGAAAATCCGCAACGCCCCCGGCTATGATAAAGTTTATCTTGTTGAGACCGCCCCGCAGCTTGGTGTCCGAATCACGCGGATTCTCAATGGCCTCAAAACTGTAAAAGTCAACGATTTAAAAAATTCTACCCGGCATCTCGATGTCATTGGCGTCGGCGGTGCTTCTAACGCCGAACACGTAGAATGGCAGATTCCTTACGGGGCCTTAATCCCACGCACCGTCGATAATGTCCTTGCCGCTGGACGATGCATCAGTTGCGACCTGCGCATGGCTGATCTGGTTCGTCTGATACCCAACTGTTTCGTCACCGGCCACGCCGCCGGAGTGGCAGCCGCAGTAGCAGTTCGGGATCACTGCAAGCCGCGTGATGCCGATATAACCAAAATCCAGAAAATCCTTCGGCAACAGGAGGCGTACCTCGGTTGAGCGATAAGGAGTTGTCAGAAAAATCTGTCATAAAGCCAACAGGCATCCGAAATCATTTCAGGTTGCTGGTCCGCTTTGCTTGTCTCATCGTAGCAGTGCTGTGCCTCTTGCCCGTCAGAGACAATGATGCCCTCATGGCTCTTGTACCGGCCTTGAGTTCTTTCGTCGCCGTCACCTCAATCCTGGCAGCAAAGACAATCCAACCTATCTTCGTCCTTGGACTCGTTGCCGGTTTTGTTGCACTCTGTCGGCATCGTTGGTTTTGCCGCTGGGCATGCCCTATGGGATTATGCTTGGACGGCGCAAGCTGCTTAGGCAAACGCCTCAAGCGAAAACCTTATCAGGCCATGTCGATAGGCCGATGGCTGTTCGCACTAACACTCGGCGGGGCAATCTTAGGCTATCCATTGTTCCTCTGGTGTGATCCACTCGCTCTATTCAGCGGCGTTTTCCTCTTGACCGAACAACACCAACTGCTCGCAGGTGCCGTATCGTTTCTGCTCGTTACGCTGCTGCTGATCTCCTCGCTGCTGTGGCCGCATGTATGGTGCCGCGGCTTTTGCCCCCTGGGGGCTTTTCAGGAATTGCTCTCTATAATGTCTCGATCCGTTCGCTCTGTTCTAAGGTCCGCAACCAATCAACCGGATTGTAACTATTCGGGACATCCTGTTGCAAGACGTACCGTACTCGGATTACTGGTGGGGGCAACCTCAGCGAGCATCTTGCGTCTTACCGGTGGCAAACCTTCGCGACCCCTTAGGCCGCCGGGGGCGGTGGATGAACTGACCTTCAAAGGGCTCTGTACCCGCTGTGGCAACTGTATCCGATCGTGTCCGCACGATATCATCCGTAGAGACACAGGACAGTACGGCTTTTTCGGTATCCTGACTCCCGTGCTGACTTTTGATGAGAACTACTGCCGGGAAGACTGCAACCGCTGTACATTGGTCTGCTCAAGCGGAGCGCTGGTAGGTGTGGACCTTGATAATAAACAAGATATTCAAATTGGTATGGCCCAGGTCGATATGGACCTTTGCCTGCTTGGTGAAGACCATGAATGCTCAGCTTGCATGCGCTGGTGCCCATATAATGCGATCAGTTATGTCTTCTCGGAGGTTGAGTACATGCTTGTACCCGTGATTGATGCCGCCAAGTGCAACGGCTGCGGGGCATGTGAGGTAGCCTGCCCAACGAGCCCTCGTAAAGCCATCAGGGTACTTTCGAACGCCAACATCAGTTAATTATGAACAATTGTCATCAACTATGAACTGGCAATAACAGATTTTTTATTGATTTGTTAGTCCAGATAAATAGTTTCATAGTCCATGCTGTCGAGGTCGAGTATGACAACCCATGAGTGACCAGGATTGATGACAAGTGTATTGCCATCTCGACGAATATCCTGTACATGCGTATGGCCGTACACAATTAGATCGAAATCACCGTTTACAACCATATTGCCGAGGGCACGCGGGTCGTGCGCCATCAGCAGTTTTTTTCCTCCGATCTTGCCTCTGTAAACCCCTATCTGGATTTCGCCTTCATGACTGCTGACAATACTTTCCAAAGCGGACTTGTCGGAATCGCAATTGCCAAAAACGCCAATGAACCTGGCGTGGTCAATTGAGGCAAGAACCTGCACCGATGACGGCGATGTTATGTCCCCGGCGTGAAGAACACAGTCAACTTTATGTTCTGTAAAGACCTCAATTGCCTTTTTTAAGATCGACTGCTTATCATGAGTGTCAGTTATGATGCCAACTTTCATCGTGACTCCTGATTAAAATCACTATTATATGAGAAATGTTCATAAGGTCAAATGAAACGGGATTGGTAAATTTGGAAAGATATTGAAAGAAGCTCGGTAATAACTTAATATGTGAGTGGTAAACGATTAACGATGGATGAGAAAAAGATGGATGAAGTACGATGCGGGATTTTAGTAAAGTAAAACGGATAGTAATAAAAATCGGGACGAACATTCTGACGAAGAACGGCGGGTTAGACGCCGGATATGTTCGGCGAGTCGTGCGGCAGATAAATTCGCTGCTGAAGACGGGCAGGCAGGTGATTATTATCAGCTCTGGTGCTATCGGAATGGGGGCCGGACAGTTAGAGATGCGCAGCAAGGTAACGAATACAAAAATGCGACAGGCGTGTGCGGCTATCGGCCAGCCGCTACTGATGGCCGAATATAGAAGGTCGTTCGCCCGTTACGGCGTTACCGTAGCCCAGGTGCTGCTGACGGCGCAGGTGCTGAATAACAGAAGGACATATCTGAATCTTCGCAATTCCATTGAAACACTTCTTAAATTAGCCGTGGTGCCGGTGCTGAATGAGAATGACAGTGTGAGTACCGATGAAATTGGTTCGGCCTTTGGTGATAACGATAAATTAAGCGCGCTGGTCGCCAGTAAGATAGATGCAGACCTGCTTATTCTGCTGAGCGATATCGACGCACTTTATGATAAGAATCCGCGAAAGTTTGCCGATGCCCGGGCGATACCGGCAGTCTTTGAGATAACCGCCGAGATTATTCGCAACGCAGGAGGCAGGGGCAGTATGCACGCCACAGGCGGGATGAAAACCAAAATTGAAGCGGCGAAGATTGCCTCGAACGCAGGCTTCAGAATAGTCTTGGCGGACGGCAGATTGAAAAACGTAATCGGACGGATTATAGCAGGCGATGAGATAGGTACGGTCTTTATGCCGAAAAGGAAGCTGTCCAACCGTTCGAGATGGATTCTCAATAGCCGCCCTGCCGGAACGATAAACATCGACGAAGGCGCTATGCGGGCGGTTAAAGACCGTAAGAGTCTTTTGCCCAGCGGGGTAGTCGGTATCAAAGGAACATTCGAGGCCGGTACGGTCGTTATGCTCAATGATAACGCGATGGCCGTGACAAATTTAAGCAGTACTCAACTCAAATCACTGGCTGGCAAGCACAGCTCCGAGATTCGAAAAATACTCGGACCGAAGCATAGAGACGTAATCGCAATTCCGGAAGATATCGTTATAATTGATTCTTGATTCGGCCTCGGGCATATCTGAGATTGATGGGGAATTTATTTTTATTGTTACCATTGGGACTCAGCAAGCCTTACTTATAATAGAAGCGGTAACAGAAAGATTATTTATAGAAACGCCTGGTATTATATGTGATTGAAAAGTGTAGGATTTTTTTTCAAAGTGTTTCAAGAGAAGTGTCAAATTGTTTAGGAGACGCGAGAAATGAAAAATTATAAATTTAATGAAACTGCTCTTTTTATGTTGCTTGTTATAACATCGCTCCTGCTGGCCGGCTGTGTGGCCACCCAAAGTGACGTGCGTTACAGCGGCGTTGACAATTCGCAGCTCAGGCAGATTAAGCACGGCATAACTACAAAAAACCGGCTTGTGGAAATAGTTGGTGAGCCGACCGAGCAGAGCATGACGGAAGATGGCGACGAGTACCTCAGGTACAAATGCACGGAAACAAGGGACAACCAATTCGCCATGTTTCCGCCGCCTATCGCTATCAAAGATAAGAAAGAAACGGAACATACTATTGTGTTTAAGATAAGAGACGGTATTGTTCAGCGGCACTGGAAGGAACAATAGCGGCTATAATTTATTTACCTATTGCCTATTGACTATTTATTATTGATTATTTATTATTGTGAGCTTAATAAATAGCCAATTCTAACTCAGATAGGCCGGAGTGGCGGAATTGGCAGACGCGCGGGATTCAAAATCCCGTCCTGGCAACAGGGTGAGGGTTCGAGTCCCTCCTCCGGCATTAAATTTTTTGCTCGTCGTTCCTCCTGCATACTTTGTGAAGTATATCGTATTTAGCTACGCATAGATTTTGAAAACGTACTTACACATATCGAGTACTGTAACGTAGGAAAGTAACCCCAAAAGCAATACCCAACCTGTTACAGTAAGAGGCATTCGCAGTTTTAGAAGGGAACGATGGATTTTCTCGAAGAGGCAAAAGACAATCTTTCCACCATCCAAAGGCAGAATCGGCAGCAGGTTTAATACCGCAAGATTAATATTAAGCATTACGGCCAGGTTCAAAATATTCAGGAAATCGCCGGCAACCATTTGCCCGCCCATAGCCACGATACCAATTACTCCGGAGAGCTTGCCGGGATTGGAGAATAAAGACGGCAAAGCATATAGAAATTGAGAGGTTATTTTTGTTATCTGGACAAACGGAAAAATCAGAACGGCATAAAATGAAAGGCCCATTGTTAACGCATTCAAAAAGCCCAAACAAATAACAGCCAAAATAATATTTGCCAACGGGCCGCCCAGGGCAAAGGCAATTCGCCGGGAAGAATCGATTTGAAAGAAGTCATCGACATCTTCCACCTTAGGTAAAACATATCCGGCAATGGGTAATGCTGAGATGCGATATTCGGTTTGGCCCTTGCGAAAGGACCATAATTTTGGACCAAAACCGACTGAAAATAGTTCGATGGGTATATTCGATAATTTGGCAGCGATGAGATGACCTAATTCATGAATCAGAATCAGGAAACTAATTAACATAAACATTATTAAGTAACTCATTCTTTAGACTCCTTATATTAAAAAACAATCTTAGTCCTTATACCACGATCAAATAATTTGCAAGCGATAAGACTACTTCTGCTGGGAACTCGACAATTCCTTGAGAAGTGCATCGCATGCAGGAAGTATTTGATTTCTACCGTGGTAATTCAATATTTCATTTGAACGCCACAAATCACGTGTCTTGATAACTATGTCGCGGCAGGGAGGATATCGTAAAGGTCGAAGCTCGTGAAGCGCCGTTTTCAATATCGAATATTTCGCTATGAGTACCTGGCGTTCGGTGCCTGGATTGGGATTGAACCAAACTCCCTTAAGTTCTGGAGCGCGGCGTGAGAAGAACTCAAATTCTTTCTCGATGATAGTAGTGATATCTTTTGCAACCTTTGCACCACCGGCCTGAACCATGGAGGAGATAATTTCTGGGTGTCGACTCCGCAAAGTTTTGTCTTGAAGCGACTGGCGAAATATTGGCAGGGCTTTAATTCCCATCTTGCCGAGTGATTGTATATTTGCCTCAACTGAATAATAAAACTTGTTCTTAAGAAATGCACGTAAAGATTGTATCACACGTTCGGAATCTGTATCTCTAACGGCATCATCATAAGCAGTTTGGATGGCATTTAAGGCTGCGACACGGCTTTTGATCGTCTGGAAATCAGTATTTTGATGAGTAAGGAGGGGGCTAAGTATCCTGTGGGCATAAGCTTCGCCTTTTTCAATCCATACTGTCGAAGACCTAAAACCGCCATAACCTTTATATCTTGCAGGCAGCCAGGAATAGTTATTAGGCTTGGAAAGACCTTTTGGGCGGGGCTGAGCCGATTTGATTAAGAACAAGATCATCTTTGACCCAGTTACAAAACGTACATACTGCTTAGGCATATCTTTTTGCTCCCAGAAATCACGAATTAGACGGGATTTCTGGGTTGAGAAAGCGGAAAGTTCCGGCAATACAATTTCGTTGTCCAGTTTGAGGTCGCCTCTCCATGATTCGATCACCTTCAATTTTCCGTCAATAACATTTCCCTCTGTCGCGAGGACAATGTGTGTTGCTTTCCATAAGGAATAATCTAAATCAAATGTTGTCGGAGGTATAGCAAATGACAGTGAGTCACCTGCTAATACAAGGAAACCTATAATGATAAAATGAAGTACTTTCATTTGGATATCCTTAACTGAACTTCGCTATCAATCAATTATAATATAATTTGTAGATATTTGAAGATATTACTGTTTTGTTTTTAGCGGATTCCTGGATTCTTTG
>CBDURK010000145.1:0-7157 GCA_965369645.1 uncultured bacterium
CAACTATCACAGATCAGGCAAAAGAAAACCTGCTGGAGTTCGTCAAGAAGGGCAAGGGTTTTTATGTTCAGCATCTTGCCAGTGCCTCTTTCTCTGAGTGGGGCGAATTCGGCAAGCTCTGCGGCCGCAAGTGGGTAATGGGAACCTCTGGACATGGCCCGCGAGCTGTATTCGGAGCCAAGGTTGTTAAAGAGCATCCGATTACCAAAGGATTAAAGGATTTCAAGATTTTTGACGAGCTTTACGCGAAATTACAGGGAGACAGCTCGATTGAAGTGCTGGTTTCCGCCGACTCCGACTGGAGCAATAATACTGAGCCGCTGGTTTTCACCAGATCGTATGGCAAAGGACGTTGTGTCCATAATGCCTTCGGTCACGACCACAAGGCTATTCTTCACCCCAGCATGAAGCAACTCATCCGCAATGGGGTGGAGTGGGCTGCTACCGGCAAGGTCAAGGACTAACTATTTTCTTAATTGCTTTATCGAATGTATCAGGGACGGCTGCTTAATCGTGGCCGTCCCTGACTTTTATAGACTTGAAAGTGTTTAGTTTTCTTTCATTATCTCATCGTCGTATTCAATTTCAAAGCGAAGCTTATGCTTGGCCTCCTCCTGGGCCAGTAACAAAAACATATTGCGCAATTCAGAGTCCTGCATCTTTGAAGCTAATGTAGTGTAAAGCCTAAATGCGGCCTTCTCTTTCTTCATCGCCAGAATAATTGCACTCTGATAATCCATGTTCGGCGAGGGTTTAATATCAACCGTATAATCGGCTATTTTAAGGTCTGCTACTTCCCCTGCTTTGGGTTGGATATTACCCTTTTTTACCCCCTCCAATTTGGCTTTGTGACCAAGTTCTTCTTTGGCAAAGCTCTCGAACACTTCACGCATCGCCGGATTATCCATTTGACCCGCCAGGTCCGTATAAAACTGGCTGGCTTCTGCTTCACCTGCTATCGCAAAATCCAAAATCTCCTCGATACTGTTAAATTCATCCATAATACATCTCCCGGAACAATTACTTTTTTCAATCCACTCAAACAGAATTTTCCTGCTGAGCCTAATATCCAGCATGGTACCACGATTGTCCATGAAATTCAAGATTTCCAATTAGCCTGATAATATATGGCGCAATATTTTCGATTACATTGACTTATCATAGTTCTCATATCTTCGCTAATGCTGCGCCCTTGCAAAAACGGCGCCTTGCGATGATAATAGAATTGGTCCAACAGGTAATATTATCAGGATAATAACAGAGGTCTAATTCGGAAAATGAAAGTAAGAGAAGAAAAATTCACAGTTAAATCCTATGAGTGCCAACCTGATGGGAACATTAAGACAGCTTGCTTGATGCAGTATTTACAGGAGGCCGCGGCTCTTCACGCTGAAGAGCTTGATTTTGGAGTTGACAGGTTAAATACAATAAACAGCTATTGGGTTCTGTCGAATATCAGGATTGAAATCGACAGGCTGCCGAAATGGAATGATGAAATTACCGTCAAAACATGGCCAAGCGGATATAATCGTTTAATAGCCACAAGAGAATTTGTGGCTAAGGATCAAAATGATGATGAGTTATTCCGAGCCTCCAGCCAATGGATGGTATTGGATAAACAAAGAAACCGACCGAAGAATTTATTCCGTATAGACCTTAGCCTGCCCAAAACAGGGGAAAAAGCTTTATCGAAAGAACTGGCAAGATTGGGGCCACAGGATGATTACGGCAAAGTTGACCGAATAAGTGTGCCCTATAGTTCAATCGACTTAAATGGGCATGTGAACAATACGGAATATGTGCGGTGGGGCATTGACGCATTGAGAAAAGCATTCAAATTCGATGGGAACATTCGTTCGATACATGCCACTTATTTGTCCGAAGTTTTCCAGGCCGATGAACTCGATTTGTTGCTGTCTCATAGCATGAACGGATGTTTCTATGTCCTTACAAAAAGATCGGATGGACAAAGCAACGTGCATGTTATGGAGATTAGTTGCTGACTACCTGTTCCAGGCCTTTTCTTTTATAACGCACTTCAAGAGTATGCGTTTTCATAGATATTAACTACATCGTCCAGTGTCAGCTCGGCCGGCGTTATATCGAAAAGACTTCCCATCGCATAGAAGGAGTTTTCAGCGAAAGTTTTCAAATTACTTTGCTTAATACCGAAATCGGAGAGCTTTTCCTCAAAACCGATATTTGTTATAAGCTTCTTCAATCCGGTTATAAATGCCATGGGCCTTTCCTTTTCGGGTAGCTCATCAACGTTTTCCCCCATCGCTCTTGCAAGGTCGGGGAAACGTGCGGGATGTTTTTGTGCCAAACAGCTAAAGTAAGCAACCGAAAGCATCGTAAGGCCGCAGCCGTGAGCTACATCAGGAAAATATGCACTGATAGCATGTTCCATCGAATGATGAGATATACAACAAGACAGTGACTCACATATTCCCGCTTCGGTATTCGCCCAGGCCAGATTAGTTCTTGCCTCCATATTCGTGCCGTCTTCGATGGCTATGGGCAGGTATTTAGTAATCAGGCCGATTGCCTCCAGCGCCAAATGGTCGCTTGTCGGCTGATTGACTGTTGCGAGATACGTTTCAACCGAGTGAAAAAAGGCATCCATACCGGTGTAAGCGGTAGTTTTCGGAGGGACACTTACCATTAACTCCGGGTCAACGATTGACAAACGTGGAAAGGTAAAATTGTTCCCCCAACCTATTTTCTCGTTCGTATCACTTTTGGTAATTACCGTCCAAGGGTCGGATTCGGTTCCCGTCCCGGCTGTTGTGGTTATGGCCACGATAGGTAAGGCGCCGTTAGGGGGTGTTTTTCCGCCGCCGCTTCCTCTGGCTATATAGTCCCAGTACTTGCCCGGATTAACCGCCATTACAGCTATACTCTTCGACGAGTCGAGGGTACTGCCACCTCCGAGACCAACAACGAAATCACAGCCATTTTCTTTGGCTATGGATGCCCCTTCCTGGACATGCTCGGAAACTGGATTAGGCTTAATTTTATCATATACTACCGACTCAACTCCATTTTCCTTAAGGTACTTTATCACTCTGTCAAGGTATCCATATTTCCTCATGGCTCCGGATTCACCGATTACTACAAGAGCTTTCTTCCCGGGTAAATACGGTGTGGTTTTTAGCTCGCTAAGTTTGCCGCAACCGAAGATAATTCTGGTTGGCATATAATAAGAAAAATCAAGGTTCATTTCTACTTCCTTACAAATAATATTAGTTCTGCTGTCGGCAAAGTATGATATAGAATATCAGCCCTAAAAACAACCTTTTAGCGAATTGATAATTTAGGATTCTACTGAAGTGAAGGCGGTGGAACGGCCTGCCCGTTTTTCTGTGCGAGTTGCTGCTGTTGCTCGTAAGTTCCAAAGAAAGGTACATTGGCATCCAGCCAGATACACATCCTCCGGCGTTCCTCTTTCGAGAAGTGAACGTGCTTTGTATGTATTGGATCTTTTAGCACTTTCAGCAGAGGACTTTCATCTGCGCCAACACGTCCCGGCCTGGTAATAATCGGTGTAATTGATTCGCCGCCCCACTCATACCATCGGACATATTTTCTGAGGCTCTCATACGATGTACTGAATGTCTCTGACGGCTCACCTGTCAAAACCAGTTGGCTCTTCGAATCACCGGCTTGGCCGTCGTGACATTGTATGCAATGTTTGTCGAGGACAGGCTGAACAAGTCTGGTATAGTTGAAAGGATGAGTCCCATCCGGGCCGGGCTTAATGGTCGATGGTGGCCTCTGTAATGCCAGAAGACCTTGCCCGTTGATTGGGGGGGTCGTACCGTGCGACTCATGGCAGCCCACGCACCCCTGCCGTTCCCCCGGCTGTAAATATGTCACTGAACGCATTGACTGGACTGCTCTGTCGTTTTCATCCACTGCCTGGAAATACAAAGGCTTTTTCGCCGGGGCCCGGAAATAGGCCGAGCCGTCTGCCTCGACCGGCACCGTGCCGAGAAGCATACGCGCGCTCTCGGCATTGGCATGGCCGATACGAGGTTCATTGGCGACATGTGTACTGCTCTTGGGCAAAACCTGAAAAACACGCAATTCGACTATGCGGCGATTTTCAGGCATGGGGAAATGGCTCGTGCGCACATCCGTCAGCATAAACTCACCTTCATTACCCAACTCTTCATCCAGTGTACTGGGAACTATCGGCGGTACCTCTCGAGCTTTGAGCGGAATAGGATACATGGACGAAATGCCTTTTTCCCGGTAAAGCAGTTCCATATTCCCGAACCTATCGAAATAATAGAGCCCCGTCTCGGTATCGCTTTTCACCTTTGGTCCCATACCCGGTAAAGGATCAAAGCTGAATGACACCAGGAAGTAATTCTCCGATAACGGCCAGGGACTGTGGAAATAGCTGGCAGGCCAGCCCGGAGCCTCGGGGAAACATACCTCCGGAGTCAATACCTCGATTGCATCAAAGCTATCCTGACCTGTTTTCGGGTCTAAGGCAATACGATGCGGATCAAGCACAACGAGTGAGCCACCTACATCGGCATGGTGGGCACCAGCTAAAAAAACGAGCTTGTGCGAATTCGGGATTGCCTTGGGTTGATAACAAGCGTTGATGCGCATAGTGTAATTGCCAAACAGAGCTATGGGATTGGAACCATCGGGATTGGCGATCCATAGCCCGTGAAAATTCGCAGCCGAGCGGTCCACATAGTCCCAACGGATATATACAATGCGCCCATCATTCAATACCGATGGATGCCACTCGCTTGTCTCATGAAACGACAGCATACGCCGGTGTTTCAAGGTCGGATCGAGCCGGTGCAGGGTATGAGCCGGCAAGGGTTCCCAGGGATTGTTGCACCGAGTAAAGCCTCCGCGTGCCGACGACATGAACGCCAGCCCGCCATCCGGCAAGGGACAGGGATCAAAGTCGTCGTCCGGCCCATGGGTAATCTGCCTTACGTTACTGCCGTCGAGATTCATCGCATAGATGTGGAAACATTTACGCTGAGTAGAATAGTAATCTGGTTTCTTTTCAGCCCGCGCTGCAAAGGCAAAATAGACCGTCTTAGCATCATAAGACATGGCCAACGTTGTATAATTGCCTCGGCCTAATCGATTTTCTGTCAGATCTCGATATGCAAACGAATAGCCGGGTTGCTCCAGCAAATAGATTCCCCCGCCAGAGATATCTTCGTAGTCATAGTAGTAACCAAGATACTCGTGCAGCATCTGGCAGACAAAACGGCGGCGTTTCATAAAAACAATGGGCCTTAAAGCGATAAGGGGATTTTTCAGCGCCATACTGCGAGCAATAGAACGGACCCGGCGATACAATGCGAGTCGCGCCTGTTTGTCTAATGAATCCACCGCACCCACTTGTCTTCGCAGATGCTTAAGGGCAATTGTATCCGAAGTGATGTCCGGCCCTTCGTGCATTTTACGAAGGTCGTCGAGAAGCTCTTCAGCACGTCTGTACGCATCACGCACAGCGGAAGCCTCATCAGGTGTCCGATTTTTCCTGCGTTCCTGAGCAGTCCAGTCAGCCTCGACTATTTCTCGCAATGCCTCTGCATCAATTGTATCACTCTGAACTTTTAAAGGATATTGTAACAGCAATCCTACTAAAACGAATATGGCAAGGTATTTCAATTGACTCATCATATTATAATACACAATATTATGTCTGAGGTAAAATCTTTCTGTTCCTGCAACTTGGTAAATAATTAACGACAGATTAATTATACATTAACTTTATCATCGACAGTTTCCTGCCATTTGTGAATCATCGCAGTAAGCTTTCTGATAACATCCTCATGTAGGCCGGAATCAAAGAGATTGACAGTTTCGCCAGGGTCTTTATTCAAATCAAACAACTGACATTTATCTGAGCTGCTAAGACATAACTTCCAGCCTTCGGGTGAAATAGCAGCCCGCGTGTGCTCATTTTCCAGATGACTCAGTTCTTCCTTCGACGCAAGCCGCGTTCCTCCTTTCTTGACTTTTATTGCCCCACTATTGGGATTCCATTCGATAAAGACATTCTCTTGCCCGACCCGGCCTCCTTTAATAAGGGGAACCAGGCTTTGGCCGGCAAAACGCCCATCCACACCACAACCCAATAAGTCCATTAAAGTCGGAACCATGTCGATTTGACTGACCCTGTCTTTGATAAGGCTGTCTTGTATCTGGGGTATCCGCATCAGCCAGGGTATTCTGACTGCCTCTTCATACATCACGCTCTTTTCCACCATATGATGCGAACCCATCATATCTCCGTGGTCGCTGGTATAGACGACAATTGTATTATCTGCCAGTCCCAGGTCATCCAGCGTTTTTAGAATCGCACCAACACTAACGTCAACCTGCGTAACCAGACCCCAGTAGCGCCTGATAAGAGCCCTTATGTCCTTTTCATCTTTACCGTATTTAGCCCGGCAGTATTCCCGAATTACACGATAGCGGAGAGGCTCATTCTTTTCCAGGAGATCAGAGAAGTTGGAAGGTAAATCTATTTCTTCCGGATTATGTTCATCATCCAGCGGCCCAAAAAATGGCATGTGAGGTTCGAGGAAATTTATATACAGGATAAAAGGTTCTTCGTGATGCCGGCGTAAGAAATCGCAGGCCTTTTTCTCTAAAAACTTCGGTTTACAATGTTCGAGATTTCGCCGCGCCGCAAAAGAACGGCTGAATATGTTGTTACCGGAATCCGGCTTATAACCGTTCTCGATCAGAAAATGATGATAATCGCTCCTCTCGTTGCGGTCGCGCCCTTCGCTGTAATAACGCCTGTACCCGTCTTCAATAGAAACCCATTCTTCAAAGCCATGCTGGGCAAATATCTCATCACCAAGGTGCCATTTGCCCATATAAGCTGTGCGGTAGTCACTGTCATCGAGCAACTCCGGAAGGCATGGAATATCGGGTGACAATGGTATGTTGTTTTTGACACAGCCGCTTTGATGCGGCCAAAGTCCGGTCATGACGGCAGAGCGATTCGGCGTACACACGGCTTGTGTGACATAAGCGTTCTCAAAAACGACGCTCTGGCCGGCTAACTTATTCAGGTTGGGCGCGTGGATTTTATGATTGCCGTAAGCGGCCATTGTGTCCGCACGCTGCTCATCAGTCCAGATAAACAAGAGATT
>CBDURK010000146.1:0-7138 GCA_965369645.1 uncultured bacterium
ATACCCACACATCTTGACACAAGCCTCGTTCAGAAGTATCACCTTAATTTATTGGATTGATGAATCCGATGAGCCAGCCTAAACCTTGGGTAATCCTGATGATATTTCATCAACTTTCGTCTATATATGACGTTGGTTATCTTTCACCGGTGTACCATCTTTTAGGGACATCGTCTCCTGTGGTTTCCTCGATGGAAGAGACGTGTCCATCAAGCCAGAGAACGTTAAGGCGTCCGCCGGTCCTGAAGTCCTCCTGCCTTCTTATATTGTGTCTGAAGATGTCGCGGTAGTAATTCTGACGCCGGCCGCCCTCGCGATAGTCGGTTATATTGAGTGTGCCGGGACCGCTGTTAAAAAGCATGTCTCGGGTGTCCTGTTCGAATCTTGGCTCTGCATGGTCCTGGCAGATGATAAATTCCGAATGCGGCCGGATATCAGTTGTTTTTCTGCCCCGGGCATAGCCGCTAAGGCCCTGGGCCGCTGTCCGAATAGCCTCGGGGTCAACATCGTATATTAGGTCCGGCACCTTAGTTAAACTCGGACAGCCAAAAATCTTTCTGTCCTTAAGGTAATCTATATAGACAATACCCCAATAGGCATCGTTATCGTTGGTTGTTCTAAGACGACCTCTTGCATCGTACCACAGGAACCGGTTGGCGTTCTTCGGGTCAGCCAGTTTCATGTCATTATCGCCCAGGTACATTATTATAGCTAATCCTATAGACCTTTGGTTGGATTTGCACGATGTCTCCTTTGCGATTTCCTTTGCTTTCCGCATGGCCGGCATCAGAATTGCCAGCAGAAGAGCAATAATAGCAATCACCACCAATAGCTCTATGAGAGTGAAACCTCGTATCGAGTACTTATTATTGGTTTGTTCTTTGTGATTGTTCATCGGCTTGTCTCCTATCTTTCTGCCTAAAGCTATATAAACAATTTTTGGGACAGATGTTTTCCAGACGACGATGGTTGAGCAAAGCTGCTGTGAATATCAGATTAATTCATAATACCCGAGTTGTCCATAAAATAAGGAGGCCTCTAAAAAATTGCTTTTGTTACGGGAACGTGTAAAACTTTCTCAGGCAAGGCGGGCAGGAGAATTCATGACCGGCGGCTTGTGTGCACTTGGCATAAAAAAAGCCCCGCAATTTTTTGCGGGGCTGAATATTTTAAGAACCGGACAATATTATCGATCCTCCTTAAAATCTGTCCTCCTTATCGCCTGTGTACCAACTTAACGGCACATCGTCTCCAGTAGTCTCATCAATATTCGTAACGTGTCCATCCAACCATAAAACATTAAGTCGTCCGCCTGTCTTGTAGTCGTCGGCGTATCTAATATTGTGCCTGAAAATTTGCCGATAGGAGTACGAACGACTGCCGCCTTGTCGATAACCGGTCAGGTTCATACTGCCGGGGTTGTTATTATTATGAAGGCAATCACTGGTGCCGCCATCAGGTCTTGGTTCAGCGTGGTCGAGACAATAGATGAATTCTGATAGACGGTATATATCATTTGTATTGCGGCCCCTGGCTCTTTCATGATGATTTAAACCAAACGCTGCGTGCTTAATTGTTTCACCAGGATCGCCGCCGGCATCGTATATCAGTCGTTCAACACGCTGTAAGCTCGGACAGCCGAATATTTTCGTATTTTTGAGGTAGTCATAGTAATAAGTGCCCCAATAAGTACCGCTGGAACCGGCTTTTCGCGGAGTACGGCCGTCTGACTGGTACCACAGAAACTGGTTGGAACTCTGGGTATGCGGTATTTTACGTTCGTAGTCGTCGAGGTACATTGCTACGGCAAGTCCGATGCTCTTCAAATTCGACTTGCAGGCGGTTTCCCTTGCTATCTCCTTGATCTTCCGCATTGCCGGCATCAGGATTGCCAGCAGTACGGCAATAATGGCAATCACCACCAATAGCTCTATCAATGTGAATCCTCTTTTGGTGCGCTTGGTGGAACTTTTCTCATAAGCTTTCATCGATTCGTCTCCTTAAAATTTATGTAATGCAAAACAATAGTTTTTAAATATAGACATTTCCAACAAACCACCATTCAGCAAAGATGCGAATACAAAAACTCCTTAATACCTTACTCTACTATAATGAGGGATAAATTTCAAGGGGCTTTTTGTAAAAATTTGTCTTAATATAAGCATTTTTTCAGGATTAAAGTATCGATGGTATATAAGCATTTTTTTTTGTTATTGATAATAATTGAGTTTTTGAGGCGGATGCGACGGGTCGCAGGTGCTGTTACATATTTTCTCAAAATCGAGAATAGGGGGGTGGGATGCAATGATGGGCACTGAAAAGCAAAGGGCGGATTGGTTTTTTCTGATTTCTATTTTCCATTCATGGGTTTACAATTGTAAATTATTTGGGGGGGAGTTCCAGAGCAGCATGTAGCTGGTAGAAGAAAAAGTAAATCTTATTTAGGAGAGATAAAATGAAACAGACATACAGAGCAATAGTTTTACTACTTGCAGCAGTGGCGATTGTGAGCGTTTTCGGCATTGCAGGTGTTCAGGGCAGGCGGAATAATACGGCGGGTTTGCGATTAGCGGGGGCGAGGGCCGTTATCGATGCCGGCCGCTATGCTTCTATCCAGGCGGCGATAGATGCCCTGCCTGATACCGGTGGTGTTGTGCATCTTCCGCCCGGTACGTTCGAGATAAGTGAGCCGTTGAAGGTGACAAAGTCCGATGTGCTCATCGAAGGCTCCGGCCCGGCCACACATATCAAGAACGTCAATACCCAAGGAAAGTCCGCTCTGATACTTCAACATCCGGGTGGAGGTGACAATAGACAGGCGGAGTTATGGCGGATTCAACTTTCTAATTTTCGCATTACGGGCAACGAAAAGAGCGGCCATGGTATCGAGGCAAATCGGATAAACGAAATCTTCATCGACGGCGTTACCGTAAGCTATCACGGCGGTGATGGCATTCGGCTGTACTTCTGTTATGAAGACCCGCGTATATGCGATTCACTGATGACATATAATAAGAAGACCGGGCTTAACGTCATTGGCTGTCACGATGTTATTGTCTCGGCGAACCAGTTCGAAGAAAACCACGATGCTCTCAGGTTTATCGACGGCTTTAACCTTTGCATGACGGGCAACAATCTCGACGACCATTTAGGCGATGGTGTTGTTATTGAGAATACCTACGGCTCGGTCCTCTCCGGTAATATGATAGAAGAATGCGCAGGGACCGCCATAGTTCTCGACAGGGACTGTTACGGAATTGCCCTTAGTGCCAATGTGATAGCGCACAACAGTTCCGGCGGGATAGACCTGCGCGACGCCCACGGCTGCACCGTCAGCGCCAATACGTTTACTATATCCGGCCCGGACGCCCTGACTATCGGGCCAAACAGCGGGCGCATTACGGTTACGGGAAATAATATTTCCAACAGCTATCTTGGCGATGGCAAGGTAAAGCGTGCGGCCAATGACCTGACGGCCGCCGGCATGGTCCTCGAAGGCACGTCCGATGTCACGGTAGTCGGCAATCTTTTTTCAAGCGTAAGGCCGAAGGCGCTAACCATCAAAGGCAAGCCGAGCAAGCGTGTTCTGTTCAGTGATAATGTTCTGGTTGATGTTTCCAGCGACCATAAGAAATTAGACGCATCTTTAGTCAAAGATAATCTTGAGGCAGTGCGTTAAGAGCGAGGAGAAAAATTAAAATGAAGCTGACAAAGATAATGTTAATGTGGCTGTTGATAAGTTTGTCTCTGGGCATCACCCGGATACGAGCAGTTGAAACTGGGCCTGTATATCCGCAGGCTGAATGGACGACTAAAAGGCCGGAACAGGTTGGCCTTAATGCAGACAAGCTTAAGGAATTGAGTGATTATGCGGGAGGTTTCGGCTGTGTGGTGCGGGATGGGTTTATGGTTTATTCGTGGGGTGATGCGAGTAGGCGAAAAGACGTTGCATCGGCGGCAAAACCTTTGTATTCGCACTTTCTGTTTAAGGCCGTCGAGGACGGCAGGATTTTCAGCCTTGATGAGCCTATTTACAAGTGGCAGCCGAAGTTGAACCATATTAACAAGGCCCTTGGCTATAAAGACCGCCGTATCAGGTGGCGAGACTGTGCGAACCAGACATCATGCTATGGCCTTACCGAAAAGCCCGGAACCGCCTATGCTTATAATGATTGGCAGATGGCCCTGTTTTTCGACACGTTGTTTAAGAAAGTCTATGGCGCCAGTTTTGAGACGGTGGACGCGGATGTTTTTCATCGTCAACTTACAGATATTCTTGAATGTCAGGACAATCCGACATTTATGGCCTTTGGTATTAAGGACAGGCCCGGCCGGCTGGCGATTTCACCGCGTGATTTTGCGCGTTTCGGATTGTTGTATTTGCGTAAAGGCAGATGGAACAATAAGCAGCTAATCAGCCGTGAATATGCGATAATGGCGGTGACGAGCCCTCTGCCAAATTCGATTCCACGTGCGGCCGGTAAGGAGGCCGAGATGATACCCGGGCAGCGTTCAGTCGGCTCAAAGAGAATCCCCGATAATCAGTGCGACCATGTGGGCAGTTATAGCTGGCTGTGGTGGACCAATGGTATCGATAGGGAAGGCCGGAGGCACTGGCCCGATGTACCGGTAGATACGTACGGCTGTTTCGGGCATGGCGGTTTGCGTGCTATGGTTGTTATACCGAGTCTGGATTTGATTATTAGCTGGAACGACACGAAAATCCGGGGCAGAGAAATGGAGAACCATGCACTGAGGTTATTGGTGGAAGCGGCATCCTCAAATCCGAAAAGAGCAACGGGTGGTAAGGTCAAAAAGAGTATCGGCAACATGGGAGGTCAGGGCAAGAATTTTGGTGATAGAGCCGGGATTATGTGGAGATGTTTGGAATGGAGGGTGGAGAATGTTTCGTGTTTGGGTAATCCGTTCGATGTTGTGTCAACTGTAACATTCAGCCACGCCGACAGCGGTGAAAAACGTACGACGGAGATATTCTATGATGGTGCCAGGACCTGGAAGTTTCGCTTTACAGGAACGCATCCTGGAAAATGGACTTTTGCCACAAAAAGCGATGTTCCAGCATTGAACGGGCACAGGGGGGCCATTACTGTCAGAGAGAATATTAGTCCTAAAATTAAGGGCTTTCTTGCCAACGTCGGCAATAAGTACGCAATCCAGGTGAAAAATGGTTCGGATATGAGGGGATATATTTTCAACGTCTATATGGGCAGGGTGAAGTTAAGTGCGTTTTTAGATGACTTTGGCACGGATATGAAACAGGTCGAGAAGGAAGCCAAGACTTATTTGAAGCATGCTCTGGCCAATGGATTTGAGATTGTATTTGTCCATGTGAATAACAACTGGTTTAAGTTTGGAGCGAAAAAACACAGCGAACACGACAGCGAAAATCCTGACCCATTGACATTTAGAGTGTTAGAGAAAATTATCAAAACGATCCACGCCTCGGGAGGTCGTGTTCATATTTGGGCGTGGGGAGACGAGTCGCGTGAATGGACGCCGAGGGGTGTTCCCGGTGGCATCAATGGGAAGGCAGATAGGCGTTTGCAGCGTTATATTGCGGCGCGGCTTGGTCCTTTGCCCGGCTGGACAATGGGGTATGGGTTCGATTTGCACGAGTGGACGAACGCACAAGAATTGAATGCGTGGGCGGGTTTTCTGCATAAGCGTTTCGGCTGGCAGCATCTCTTATGCGCGAGGGGACAGCCTCTTAAAGGGCCTTTCAACATTAATTCGTATGACGGATTCGGGCGTGGTGTGCCTCTTACTACAACATCACACGGGCCGGTGGATTATCAGGAGATTGTGGAAGATTTGGATGGGGATTTGGCACTGCCTCATCTTTACGAGGAAAGGCACAGCTATAAGCGTTCCGGATTTAATCTTGATATGGACGGGACGAGGAGATTGCTGTGGTCCGAATCAATGGCTGGCGGGATGGGGGGTTTTTGGGGGTTCTACCCTACGAGTCCACACCCTTATCCTAATCCTGAACAACTGCGTACGCATTACACGTTCTGGCATACGAAAAAGCGATTTATGTTGGATATGCAAAGGGCCAACAACCTGGCGAGTGGCGGTTATGTGTTGCGGGTTCCTTCAAATACTCATTATATTTTCTACAACGAAAACGCTTCGTCCATTCGTATGAACTTGTCCCGTATGGCAGGTGTGCAGCCGGGAATTGCAGTGGATACGAAAAAGGAATATGACGAGATCGAGATAGGGACACTCAGTAGCAAAGAGCATATTTGGAAGGCGCCTTATCGCTCTGATTGGGTAATTGCCGTGGGCAATTTCGATGAAGGCAGCATGGCCGTGAATTTGCCCAACAACCCAGTCGAACAGATTGGTTCTCGAAACGGTCAGGTTATTGTTGATTCTGAGCATCCGCAATGGCTAAAACGTAAAGGCGGCGGACCTTTCTTTATGTGCGGGCCGGGTGACCCGGAGGACTTTCTTTATCGAGGCAGGTTAAGACAGGATGGCTCACGGGACGGCGACCAGATGAAATTGATAGAGAAAATGAAAGGCACAGGCGCAAACTGTATTTACCTGATGGCCGTGCGCTCGCACGGTGGCGACGGAGATAAAACACATAATCCGTTTGTAAATAACGACCCGCGCAAAGGTATAAATTCGAAGGTGCTCGAACAGTGGGAAAAGTGGTTTACGGAAATGGACAATAGCGGCATTGTTATATATCTGTTTCTCTACGATGACAGTGCACAGCCCTGGAAAACGGGTGATGTTGTGGGCAAAGCGGAGCGGGATTTTATTCATGCGATAGTTTACAGATTCGAGCACCACAAAAATCTGATATGGTGCATCGCAGAGGAATACCAGGAGGCATTGAGCGTAGAGCGGGCGAAGAATATCGCGGCCGAAATTCGCAAGGCCGATGATTGTGATCATGTGATTGCCATACACAAACTTACTGGCCTGAATTTTTCAGAATTTGCCGATGAGCCGAACATCGACCAGTTTGCCATCCAGTATAACGTTTCAAATGCCGATGCCCTGCATGATGGTATGGTCAGCGCTTTCAGGCAGGCCAAAGGCGGATACAGCCTTAATATGTCCGAGGCGGCTGAATATGGAGCCGGGGAGATTGGACGCA